>DATIJR010000026.1:0-1777 GCA_035478455.1 Patescibacteria group bacterium
GCTTCCCAAACTCTGGACTCATCGCGAAAATCCTCTTTAGCGTCGGCATTATCGGCACCGGGCTCTTGGCAGTTCCAGTCCTTGCAGGCTCATCAAGCTATGCAATTAGTGAAGCCTTTGGTATTAAAGAAGGCCTCTACCGCAAGTTCGGCAAAGCGCGCGGTTTTTACGGCATCATTGCCATCGCTACGCTCGCTGGACTCGTAATCAATTTCCTTGGCATTGACCCAATTCAAGCGCTCATCTTTACCGCTGTGTTTAATGCCGTTGCCGCAGTACCGCTGCTATTTATGATCTACCGCGTCGGCAACAACCGCGAGATTATGGGTGAGTACAAAAACTCCAAGTGGAGCAACACTGGTGTCCTCACCGCGTTCATCCTAATGAGTATAGCCACGATCGTATTATTTGCATCGTTCCTTCCTGGCTTCCAGTCGTAAACCCACCTCTAGTGGTATACTAGTAGGAATGATAAAACCTATTCGTCACGAAACATTAACGCTCGATAAAATTGTCGGCGGCGGGCAAGCGCTCGGCACACTCGAAGATGGCCGCAAGGCGTTTGTATGGGGCGGACTCCCCGGCGAAACCGTCACTATTCGCGTTACCAAAAAGAAATCACACTTTATTGAAGGAATCGTTACTGAAGTAGTAACCGCCGCAAGCGAGCGTATCGCCGCGCGTGACCCTGAAAGCTTTATTAGCACAAGCCCGTGGCAAATCATGAAGCTCGAAAACGAGCAGATGTACAAAGCCGCCCTCATTGAAGAAGCCTTTGAGCTACATAACATTGTGTTACCAAATCCTATCGAGGTATATAGCGATGAGGTTATCTATGAATATCGCAACAAAATGGAGTACAGCTGGTTCAGTAGTACCGACGCTAATTCTGGTACCGATACGCTAGATCTAGCGTTCTTTGCACGAGGCAGCAAGGGTAAATACCCAGTTGATCATTCATCGCTCGCCCGTCCCGAAATCACCGCACTTGCAAAAGCCGTCCGTGATTTATTACATGCTAAGCACATCTCGGCGCGCCAGCTCAAAACACTCCTCATTCGTTCTGACCAGAACGGCAACGCCATTTGGCAGCTATACCTCAAAGACGAAATCGAAGATATCATCACCGAAGCAGAAGCAGCTGTATTGCCAGCAGTCGGCGGGGAAGTGATTTATTCAAATCCAAAAAGCCCAGCGAGTGTCATCACGAAGCGCCTTGCAAGCTTCGGCGCGACCATACTCGAAGACACCATTCTTGGCACCCCATTCCGCTACGCAGTAGAAGGCTTCTTCCAAGTAAACATTCCTGTGTATGAACAAGCACTCCGCGATATGGGCGAATGGATTGATAACAAACCGACCATTGATCTCTACAGTGGCGTCGGCAGCATTGGCCTCACCATCGGCAGTGACAACACCACACTTATCGAAATTAACGAGCATGCCGTTCGTGAGATGCGCGAAAACATCAAACGACTTGGCAAAACCGCCAAGGCCGTCCTCGCGCCAAGTGAACAAGCCCTCGAACACATCACAGGTAGCGAAGTCGTCATTGTCGACCCGCCACGTGCCGGCCTTCACGCCGATGTCATTGCCCGGCTCCTCGAAACAAAGCCAGAGCGCATCATCTATCTAAGCTGTAACCCCGTAACGCAAGCTCGCGATATTGCCATGCTCGCCGAAGGGTACGGAGTACGCTCACATCGTGGCTATAATTTCTTCCCCCGCACGCCACATATTGAGCATTTAGTTGTGCTTGATCGTATTGAGCAATAGC
>DATIJR010000027.1:0-2459 GCA_035478455.1 Patescibacteria group bacterium
ATCAAAAAGTAGAACACAAATAGAACACTCTCCCAGGCGGTGAGGAGAGTCGGCCTATTGGTAGTAGGCTCGCCCGCTAATACGAACATCAAGATACTTAGGAGTAACGCCCTTGCTCGTTAAGTAATGTACCGCCCGTGCCGTGTCCTCTGCCTGATCTGCTGCAGGACGATCAACACTAATCTTCACCGGGTAGGTCACGCCCTGCACAGATACGAGCAATTGATGCGTCGTGTCAGCAGGTAATATTACCTGGCTCACTGACAAACCTTGCTCATGTAAATGCCCAATGATAAGACCAATAAAACCGAGAAAGCGATTACTTGCGAGTACCTGGTTATTAACCGTCTGAATACCGGTCTGATCAACAACTTCGACAGTTGGATCAGCATAATAGTTACGCGCGAACGCCACACCATCTTCATCAACATACAAGCGCGTAGTGCCAGTTTTCCAACTGACTACAGGCTTACGCATGCTTACAACGAGCGTCGCAGTCCCGATTTGTCGATGTGCACCATCAAGCGAAACATGGTTAACTTCAGGAAATCCATGACTCTGCAGGTACGCTGTCACGGTATCTGTATTAAAACTAGCTCGATTACGTTCAAACGGATGCAAACCCAAGTAGCGCTGAATCTCATCCGTATACGGCTTCGCATTAAGCGGCTGCGAAGCACCATTATCGGTGATAATTTTTACATCCACAACTGACTGCCAAATCATCCATGCAAGCCCTGTAACGACAACAAGAACCGCAAAAAGCGCCACACCTAAATGGCGACGATGACGACGCAAATGATGTGCCTGCACGCGCGTCGACTGAAGTTCCGAATTATGCTCATTAGCACTTGATACGCCCGACGACAAGCTTCCGGTAAGCGTACGATTGCGCCGAAAAGCATAGCGCTGCGAATCATCAAAGTCAGCAGCCACCCTACCCTTTTCGCGCACGAGAGCAGTACGTCGACCTTGTCTTTGTTGTTTTTTTCGCAATAAGTTCATAGAAGCCTTCTTCCCTACATTGTAGCAGGGCTCCCTTTGTCTACCTAATTGCGCTTACGATAAGTTTTGCCAAATCTTGCGCTGCATCTGGCCGCGCAAACCGATACAGATTTCGCGCAAGCACTTCGCGCCGTTCAGCATTATTGCAGAGGTCGATTAATAGTTCATCAAAATCATCGTTCTCGCCAAGTGTCTCGCTATCTTCTACAATTTCAGCAGCATCCGCCGCCTTATACACTTTAGCGTTTTTTAGCTGATCACCGAGCGAACGCGCCGGAATCATCACGACTGCTTTTCGTAGGCCCGCAAGCTCCTGCATAAACGTTGCGCTACCGCGCGCCACGACAACATCAGCCGCGCCTAAAACTTCATGCATATTCTCAAACACAAACGGCACCGCTTTAAAATTTGCATGCTCAGACTCGACATCAGCAACCATATCGTAGTTCTTTTTACCGGCAATGTCATAAATGGAAATATGTTCTTTTGCAAGTTGTGGCGCAACGCGCACCATTCCCTGATTGATCCAAGCCGCACCAAGGCCACCGCCCGTAGCAACAATCAGCTTTTCCCTTGCGCTGAACCCAAGTTTTTCCTTGAGATTCATTTGCTCTTCGTCACCAACTGGGTGAAATCCTTCAGCAACGGGCACACCCGTATAATGTGATTTGCGCGAATCATAAGGGTAGTTTTCAAGTGGTGAGCCCGTTGCGATTACTTTCGCAAAACGCGACAGCACTCGATTCGTGAGGCCCGGCCTTGTATCAGAATCATGAATAACTAGTGGAACGCGCAATAACCAAGCAGCAATACCAAGTGGCAAACAAACATAGCCGCCCTTCGCAAATACTACGTCAGGACGATGCGCAATCAATAATCCAAAGCTTTCAAAAAACCCCGCAATAATCCGGCTAAGATCACGCAAATTTCCCCATACAATACTCGGTACCGTAAAATGTTGCCAAAATGTTAAGTGAGAGTAACGGCGAAACTTGCCAGCAGAAATCGTTCGCACAGCAACAGGCACTGCTGCATGCGCCATAAGTCCGCGCGACTGCTCTTCGAATGCTGCGTCACAAACAAATGTTACCTCAAGATTAGGTTCGATAACACTAAGCTGATTGATTACGGCGAGGACCGGCGTAACGTGTCCGCCCGACCCGCCTCCGACTGCGAGTATCTTCATCGCTAGTATCTCCTTTAATCGTTACTGCCTTATGTATAGTATAACGCGACAATTGGAATGCCAGGCCAAGTGCACCAGTAATAAATACCATACTCGTACCGCCGAAACTAAGAAGCGGCAACGTAATACCAGTAAGCGGCATCAGGCCAATCATCGAAGCAACATTCATCATCACATGCGCCGCGAGCCAACCAAACACGCCAGCCACTGCCAGTCTCATAGGCATATCTGCTAAGTGATCCGTAATCCGCAGCAACCGCGTGAGTAG
>DATIJR010000028.1:0-6082 GCA_035478455.1 Patescibacteria group bacterium
GGAGCTTTTCAGTGTGAGCGATCAATCAGTTAAGCAAGACCTCGTGAGCATCGAAAGCATTCTAACGGAAAGCTTTGATCGTATCGAGGAACTCCACCGAAACAAGGGTCAACTACGCGGTATTCGCACTGGCTACCGCGATCTCGACAACATGACTGCCGGCTTGCAGCGCTCTGATCTCATCATCCTTGCCGCCCGTCCAGCCATGGGTAAGACCACCCTTGTGACAAACCTCGCGTACAACGTAGCAACAATTGCAAAGCTACCAGTACTTTACTTCAACCTTGAGATGAGCAAGGAACAGCTAATCGACCGTATGCTCGCAGATGCATCTGGCGTTGATAGCTGGAACATTCGTACAGGTAATTTAAGTGACGAAGATTTCAGCAAGATTAGCGAAGCAATGGGTGAAATGGCCGAAGCACCAATCTTTATCGATGACACTCCAGGTTTAAGCGTGCTCGAAATGCGCACCAAAGCCCGCCGCGCCGCCCACGACCAACCACTCGGGCTCATCATCGTCGACTACCTACAGCTCATGCAATCATCGGGCAACCACAATGGCAACCGCGTACAAGAGGTGAGTGAAATTTCTCGTGGCCTCAAGCTTATTGCCCGCGAGCTAAACGTACCGCTCATCGCACTAAGCCAGTTAAGCCGTAGCGTTGAAAGCCGCACCCCTCCAATTCCACAGCTCGCCGACCTGCGTGAATCCGGTTCCATCGAGCAGGATGCCGACATCGTGAGTTTCATCTATCGCCCGGGCTACTACGAGCCGGATAATCCTGAGGTACAAAACATCACCGACCTCATTATTGCCAAACACCGTAATGGTCCTGTTGGTAAAGTGCAGCTCTACTTCCACCCAGAGCGCCTCCGCTTCATGAGCCTCGATCGTCGCCCAGACGAAGAGGGAATGTAATGCTCAAAAGCCATAAACAGCTTATTTCGTTCGCCTCCTCGTGCTATAATTAAGCATATGAAATTTCGCGTTGTCGACTATACGCTTTACAGATGGCGCTACTCAATAGGCTACTCTCTACTAACGGTCCTCGTTTTAAGCGCACTAGCGCTCGCCGCAATCTACGTGCCGGGCGCATTACGTGACGGCGAAATGCAGTCCGCGCTTACAAGTGGGGCGCTGTCGATGCATTCCATCGATCCAACCACCGTCGTCAATTTGCCGTATCACATCTTGCAGCGGCTGAGCTTTTTGGCATTTGGCGTCACAACCTTGAGCATAAAGTTACCGTCAATACTTCTAGGGCTTCTTACAGCATTCGGAATTCTACTACTTGTAAAAGTATGGTTCCGCCGCAACATCGCTATTATTGTTGCCGCAATTGCCGCTACAACCACCCAATTCCTCTTTATGGCACAAGATGGCACACCAGCAATAATGTTTAACTTTGTTGCCGTCTGGTTATTAGTTGCATGTACGTACATGACTCGCGCTCAGATATTCAGTACATTTTGGAAGGTAGCTGCCTGCGTTCTCACAGCAACAGCGCTCTACATTCCACTTGGCATTTACATTGTTCTTGCACTCTTTATTACCGCATCATTCCATCCACATATTCGCTACATGATTCGACGCATCGCGCGCATACGCTTAATTATCGCCATACTCCTCGGTCTCGTTGCTCTTGTTCCAGTTGCTGAAGCAATCATCCTTAATCAAAAGGTCGCACTTCTACTGCTCGGCATTCCAAGCTCAATCAATCTCCAAGACAATGTCATTACGCTAGGTAAAGATCTCTTCGGGTTCTTCTTAGCCTCAGACAGTTACTTACTACGCCCGCTTTACTCGCTCGGTGCAATCATTTTGATGGTAGTAGGCGCGTACCGATTTATGACAGTCAAATACACGGCACGCGGCTATACGGTATTCTTCCTCGGTCTATTCCTTGTACCGCTCGTTATTATTAACCCCGCTCATGTCACTGATCTTTACGTACTTGCCACGTTACTCATGGCGATGGGAGTAAATACACTGGTTGCAAGTTGGTATACGCTTTTTCCACGTAACCCATACGCCCGCGCTGCCGGAATGATTCCAATATCTGTTTTTGTCGTTGGTATGGTCTTCACTGGATTCGCAAGCTTCGCTAGTAACTACAGTTACAACGCGAATGTACTCCAAGCATACACAAACGACCTAAAGTTGTTAGCACGCATCATTAGCGCAAACCACCAGAAAGATACAAAGCTCCAGGTCGTCACGACAAAATCCCAAGAACCGTTCTACTCGCTTGTAGCTCACTACGACAAACGATTTAATGTAAGTGCAGATTTCACGACCAAGCAAACAGTCATTATGACACATGATGCGTACAGCCAGCACACCCCCGCAGCCGAAATCGACACAATCATCACAAGCCGCCGCGCAACCGATGCCGACCGCTTCTACATCTACAAATCTGTTGCAAAATAGCGTATACTAGACAAAGTTAGTTATCTACGGAGGATTATTGATAATGGCATTTGACCAAATGAAGATGTTGAACGATCTACGCAAGGCGCAAAAAGACCTTGCAAAAGAAATTGTTGAAGTTGAAGCAGGCGACGGCGCGGTTGTCGTACAAATCACTGGCGAGCTTAAAGTAAAGTCAGTCAAGATCAACCCAGAGTACGTCGACCTTGAAGACATCCACCAGCTCGAGCACTGGATTGAGATTGCCATTCGTGACGGTATGACCAAAGCGCAAGAAATTGCAGCTGAAAAGATCAAGCCACTTATGGGTGGTCTCGGCAAACTCGGCCTTTAATAACGATTGCACCAATGGCACAACTACTACCAAAGGCCTTACTGGCAGTTATTGACGAGCTCGGCCGATTACCGGGTGTTGGCGTACGCACCGCAGAGCGATATGCGTATTATTTGCTGCGCTCAAATACCCGCAATGCAGATGAACTCGCCAAGGCAATCGCTGGACTGCACAGTGGCGTAAAAACCTGCCCAGTAACCTTTGCCCTCATCGACGCAAGCGAGGATATCTCACCACTCTACAGTGGTGCCGATCGCAACAAAAAGCTTGTTGCCGTTGTCGAAGAGCCCCTCGATATTGTCGCGCTCGAACGCACCGGCCAATACCATGGCACCTACCATGTACTCGGCGGGGCAATCTCACCAATCGATGGCATCGGGCCAGAGCAACTGCATGTGCCAGAGCTACTGACACGCCTCAAAGATGACGAAGTAGAAGAGGTGATCATTGCGACCAACGCCAGCGTAGAAGGCGAGTCGACCGCTATCTTTATGCAGCGTCAAATCGAGCAAACCAAACTGCCTGTCACGGTATCGCGTCTTGCACGCGGTATCCCTGTTGGCGTCGACCTTGAATATGCTGATCAAATCACGTTGACTCATGCACTGGAAGGGCGCCGCACACTCTCATAATCTGATATAATACGGATAATGTTTGATAAAGCTCTACCTCTTATTACTGCCGCAAAACGTATTGTTGTTATTCAGGGTGAAAACCCAGATGGCGACTCACTTGCAAGTTCGCTTGCGCTTGAAGAAATCTTAAGCGAACAAGGCAAAACCGTCACAATGTACTGTGCGATTGATATGCCAAAATATCTCCGCTTTTTAAAGGGCTGGGACCGCGTCACAAACTATTTCCCATTTGACGCAGACCTTGCGATTATTGTTGACACCGCAGCAGAAGCGCTCATCGAAAAAACGCTCCAAACCCGTGGAGTGCGCCAATTCCTCGAAGCACACCCTGTTGTCGTGCTCGATCACCATGGCGAACAAGACGAAGAAGAGCCACAAAATGATTTATCATTCAATCACGAGTTTGTACTCAGCCCAACTGCAGCCGCAACAGGCGAGCTCATTTATAACCTCGCAAAAGCAGCAAACTGGGAAGTAACGCCAGCGGCCGCCTCAGCCCTCTATAGCTCAATCGCATCCGACACACTGGGCCTTACAACCGAATCTGCCGGCATCGATACCTACCAGGTCGTAGCCGAGGTTGTTGCCCGCGGTGCTAAACCGTTCGAAATTGAATCAGCTCGCCGCGAGTTCATGAAAAAACCAGCCGACATTCTCACCTACAAAGGCGAGCTTATTGAGCGCATCGAATACTCCCTCGAAGGCACACTCGCAACCGTTCACATCCCCTGGGAGGATATCCAAGAATACTCAGATCGTTATAATCCAAGCGTACTCGTACTTGATGAAATGCGCCTTGTAGACACCGTAGAGGTGGCCTGTGCTATCAAAACCTACCCAGACGGTAAAGTCACCGGCAAACTACGGTGTAACCTGCCTGTAGCGAGTCAAATCGCTGGCTACTTCGGTGGCGGCGGGCACAATTACGCTGCAGGCTTCAAAGTCCACGAACAGTACGAAACTATTATGCAGGAGCTCGTCGCTGCAACCGACAAAGCCCTAAAGGATTATCATGCCACTCAAACTTCACAACACGCTATCGCGTAAACTCGAAACCTTCACACCAATCAACGACAACAAGGTGATGCTATACACGTGTGGCCCAACCGTCTACGACCACCCGCACGTAGGTAACTGGGCGGCGTTCATCTACTGGGATACGCTCGTGCGCACACTCATCGCCAGCGGCTACCAAGTAGAGCGTGTCATGAATATCACAGATGTCGGCCACCTAACAAGCGACGCCGACGAAGGTGAAGACAAGCTCGAAAAAGGCGCGCGCCGTGAAGGCAAAACCGCATGGGATATCGCTGAATTTTATGCCGAGGCTTTTGTAAACGGCATGGAAGACCTCGGTCTTCTACCACCAGAGCACCTCGTACGTGCAACTGATTTCATTCCACAGCAACTCGATTTAGTACGTGAGCTAAAAGAAAAAGGCTTCACCTACCAAACTACCGACGGCATTTATTTCGACACCGCCAAATTTCCAACCTATGCTGATTTCGCTCGTCTTGATCTTGCGGCACAAAAAGCTGGCGCACGTGTTGAGGCTAACGACGAAAAGCGCCAAGCATGGGATTTTGCCCTCTGGAAATTCACCGAGCCAGGTACAGTACGCGATATGCAATGGGAAACACCGGCCGATCTACTCGACCTACCGCCACGCGAAGGCGAACCAACCATGGGCTTCCCAGGCTGGCATCTTGAATGTTCTGCCATGGCCATGAGCATCCTTGGCCCAACAATCGACATCCACACTGGTGGCATTGACCACATCCCAGTACACCACACAAACGAAATCGCCCAAAGCGAAGCTGCAAGCGACGTAAGGTTTGCTAACTTTTGGCTACACAGTAACCATCTCAAAATCGAAGGTGGCAAAATCAGCAAGAGCCTTGGCAATGGCCATACGCTACAACATCTCGCAGATAAAGGCTTATCACCCATGGACTTCAGGCTCTTCGTTTTGCAAGGCCAGTACACCAACGAGGGTAACTTCACGTTCGAGAATATCGAAGCAGCCAAAAACCGCCTAAGCAACTGGCGTAACTATGCGCTTTTACGTCATCAGATCCATGACCATGGCACCCACAAACCAGAAGCCGATGATATTCCAGCACCATCAGCCGCAGCAAGCAGTGCACTCCGTGAGGCGCTACAGAATAACCTCAATACCCCAGAGGCACTTCGGGTAATCGATGAAACATTTGCTACGCTCGATAATAAACGCCTCAGCGCTATCGATAGGCAGAATCTTATCGATCTCCTTGAGACAATCGACGAGTTGCTCGGCTTACAAATCATGGCCTCGACACCAGACATCGATGATGAAGCAAAACGCACCATCCTCGAACGCCGCCGAGCACGCGACAGTAAAGACTGGAAAACATCAGACGAACTGCGCGACGAACTCGCCACGCAGGGTATCCTCGTACGCGATACTACGTACGATACAATTTGGTCTAGAAGCTAATCTTCTGATTTGCCAAAGAATTTGAGCGAAAGCTTTTTATGCTTTGGCTCTTCTTCTTTAATAGGCTCGTCAAGATCTTCACCATGGTCTTCAAAGTAATCTTCAACGAGCACCTTGATACAACCAGCAATCGGGATAGAAATAATACCGCCAGCAACGCCAAATACGTACAAACCAATCGTCACGGCCGTAAGTACAGCAAG
>DATIJR010000029.1:0-2031 GCA_035478455.1 Patescibacteria group bacterium
GCAAAATCTACGGTCCGAAGCAAGTCGGCTGCTTATGGACGGATCGATTTGTGCGCCTGCGCCCACTAGTACGGGGCGGTGGCCAAGAGCGCGGCGTGCGTAGCGGTACGGAAAATATCGCAGGTACAATCGGCTTTGCCGCGGCTATTGAGCTTGCTACGCAGCATGCGCATGGCGAAGCAAAGCGGCTTGCTAAACTACGCGATAATCTAGAATCTGAACTCACCACGGCATTTCCTGATGCTGTGCTTTCTGGTGCCCGCAAAAAGCGACTACCAGGCCATTTGCACATCTCATTCCCAGGGCTCGACGCCGAGCGGCTCATCTTTTTGCTAGAAATGCAGGGCGTGCTCGTTGCTACAGGTAGCGCATGTGCAGCAAATAAGGGTACACGAAGCCACATTTTAACAGCAATTAAGCTCGCGCCAGAAATTGCGGATGGTAGTTTGCGCATCACATTAGGTCGACTTACTGACGAGTCGAATATTGCGAAGGCTGCTGCTATACTAAAAGCAGTAATTGCGGGTGAGGTAAAGCGAGTAGGCAAATGAAATTTATAAAGATTATCGTGTTGATTCTGGTAGTATTCTTTGGAATCGTATGGGCGATTAGTTCGTATCTTGGTGTTGACGATCTGAAGCACTGTGACGCTACGCCATCATCAAAGAAGGGCTGCGAAGCTGCAGATGCAATCGTGGCAATTAGTGGCGGCGATACTTCAGCACGCACAAGCGAAGCGATCAAGCTTTATAAAAACGGTTGGGGCAATATTTTGATTTTCTCTGGCGCTGCAGCTGATAAATCTGGCCCAAGCAATGCCAAAGTTATGGAAGAGCAGGCGATAGCGGCGGGTGTTGACCCAAATAGCATTATCATTGACGAAGCCAGCGAAACAACGGCGCAAAACGCCACAGAAACATCGAATATCTTTAAAGAAAACAATATCACTTCAGCAATTTTAGTAACGAGTGCCTATCACGAGCGTCGTGCGGTGCTTGAGTTCGATAGACGCGCGACCGGTGTCTCGCTACGCGGCCACCCGGTTGCCACTGATAATCAATGGGGTCCAATGTGGTGGTCAACGCCAACGGGCTGGGCGCTCGCGATTCCTGAAACTATCAACTCACTGATACTTGCGACCGGAGGAGTTGATCGACAATGACGCGCGTATACGTAGGAATGAGCGGTGGCGTTGACAGTAGCGTTACCGCGGCTTTGCTTGTTGAGCAAGGCTACGAAGTAACTGGTGTGTATATGAAAAACTGGAGCCAAGACTTGCCTGGCATGAAGTGCCCATGGGCTGAGGATTTGGCGGATGCAAAGCGCGTTGCCGTACAGCTCGGCATTGATTTCAAGGTCTTTGATTTCGAAAACGAGTACCGCCATAAAGTCGTCGACTATATGATTGATGAATACAAACAGGGCCGTACGCCAAACCCGGATATCATGTGTAACCAAGAAATTAAATTCAAACTTTTCCTCGAAACCGCCCTCGAAGATGGTGCCGACATGATTGCGACTGGCCACTACGCGCGAGTAAAAGACGGTAAACTATACCGCGCCAAAGACGAAGGCAAAGATCAAACCTATTTCCTCTATCGCGTCACAAGTGAAGCTCTTCAGAAAACACTATTCCCACTAGGTGGCTACCTCAAGCAAGAAGTTCGTGAAATGGCCGAGCAGCGCAATCTTTGGACAGCACAAAAGAAAGAAAGCATGGGCGTATGTTTTGTCGGTAATGTTGGCATGCGCGAATTCTTGAGCCAATTCGTTACCACGCATCCTGGCGATATTATCGAGAAAGAAACCAGCAAAAAGGTTGGCCTGCATGATGGCGCAATTTTCTATACAATCGGCCAGCGCCACGGCCTCGACCTCGGTGGCGGCTTGCCATACTATGTAGTTGGCAAAGATATGGATAAAAACGAAGTCTACGTTTCGCGCAACCTGCAAGATACCGAACTCGTGCGGGATGAAGTGCCGCTCACAAATCTTCATTGGATCACGAATACACCGGTTGGGGAGATTCAA
>DATIJR010000030.1:0-4121 GCA_035478455.1 Patescibacteria group bacterium
CGTCTAACTCACCGACATTCCTCGAACGATTATTCGGCTCTCACTAAAAATACTATTTAGTGAATCAATAAGAGTACTGACAACTACGAATCAGTAGTCATTCGCACGCGATTGAGAACTGTCTCGGTGCTCGTTTTTGTAAAGTAGTACAAGTATTTGTTGCCGCTTTCAAGTGCTGCAGGCAAGTCAAGCACATTGCTCGCAAACTTCTGGCTATTTGTACCGTCATAGTCATAATAATAGCCATCTTTATTCGCAGACATCATGTGATAGCCATCAAGCCACTGAACATCGCGGGTAAGCGACGCCTGCAAAGTTGTTGTTGCAGAGTTCTTAAGCTCTAGATCATACGTCGTGACACGAGCACCCTTTGCCACGTATACCATACGGTTATTATCTGGCGAAAAGTCAAGATAATCAGCGCCGCCCGCAACACTCAATGATGCATAGTGGGTGAGCGAAAGCACAGCATTGCTATCACTTGCCGGCAAGTCACCTTGCAAAATGTCGAGTGTCGTACCATGCAAAATCGCAACATAATGGTCGCCATAATACGAGCCCGACGAAGCAAGAAGCGCAGCATCGCCAAGCCCGCTATAGCTAGACAATACCTTTGCTTTGTTACTATCTGAGGAAATATAGCCGACAATACGTTGGTCATTCGCATCAGGAAGCGTCTCGTACACAATCGCATTCGATTCACTAACATTGAAATTGCTTACATTGCTCGCAAGCGGGCCGCTCAAAGTCATTGATGAGATACTACCGCGACGAAGTTCATGCGCGGCGGTGAGCATATATATAATGTTGCTGTCGTTAAGGGCATAGTGCATCGAGGCTGCGCTTACACCAAGGCCGCCCGAAACATTAACAGCACGAGTCGCATCACGCACATCAACCGAGATATATTCCTGGGTATCATTGACCGTATGCTTCATAAGAATCAGGTGACTATCTTTATCCCATTCTACCAAGCTAAAGCTCTGCGTAGCACCATCAGCAGGCTGGGTATATGCCGATACTGGCACCGTAAGCTTCGTTGTCACCGGGCTATCCGTGTTCAATGTTGTCAAAGTGATTTCTGGTGCTGCCCCGTCGGCAAGCACAGCCATTGTATGCTCGTTTGGTGATGGTAACGCACTTACAACTGCAGTATATTTCGCAGCCGTACTCACCTTAGGGTCAGTAGGGAACAGTAGGGCGTAATTAAGCCATAGCACTGTGCCCGGCTTCACAATCACATCCTTTTTCCAGGTAGAGTAGCCATTTTTGCCAATTGCCACCGTGTGGTCGCCTGCAGAAAGCACAATCTTGCTCGCTGTTTTATTAGCTAACTCACTATTATCTGTTGTAACTGTTGCACCCGAAGGCTGTGAATCAAATTGCACCAAACCGCCCTGTTCGAGCTTACCGTCAAAACGGTTAAACCGGTATCCTTGTATTACTAATACAAGCACAGCCACGATAGCAACAACCGCTAATATCATGATTCCGTACACAAATGTGAGTTGCAATCGCAAACGACGCTTGGTGATTTTCTTTGGCATAGTCCCTATATTATAACACTTGCATAAGCAGTAGCGACAAAGTATTATAAGGTAAGCACGAGCAGGGTAGGCTCGGAGTAACTGAGGAATTTATGAAATCAACCACCGTATCAATTAACGGCACTGTGTACGATAGTCGCACCGGCATGCCACTTCGCAAAGAACGTGGGGATACTGACGCGACAACTCATGGCGCGCACAATGTTCATACGCAACTGCAGAAATCTACGACCCTCAATCGTCGATATGTTCATCACGGTACCTCTACCGTATCTAAGCCTCATAAAGTCTACGTGCCGCAGCGTCAGCGCGCCGCCGCACCAAGCGCCAACGCAATGCACCGCACCCCAGCTGCCAAGCATGTCACGCCTACCGCTCATCCTCAAACTGAAATTACTAAATTTGCAAAACCAGCCCCACATCATGTCGCTGCACCTATTGCAGATATTGGCCCGACTCGTCACGCAACCGTACAGCGTGCTAAGGCGCGCGTTGAAGCAACGAGGCAAGTCCCAGAGCGTATCGTAAAGCCTTCACAGATCATCAAGCAAGAGGCAATCAGCCAAGCTATGGCCGAAGCAAAGCCGAAACATGAAAAGGCAAAGCAACATCATCACCATGCCAAAGCACACGCAAAGGCACACCGTAGTAAAGTTGCACGCTTCATGAGCGTTGCCAGCGCAGCCGTCGCCGTACTTCTCCTCGGCGCCTACTTTACGTACCTCAATATGCCAGCGCTCTCAACCCGCGTTGCCGCAGCGCAAGCAGGCATTGGTGCAGGATACCCAGGCTACACCCCAAGCGGCTACAGCCTTAACGGCCCCGTTGCCTACCAACAGGGTAGCGTTACCATGAAGTTCGCCGCGAATGCCGGCCCGCAAAACTACTCGCTATCACAAGCACACTCTGATTGGGATTCAAGCGCGCTACTCGAAGATTATGTTTCGCCACAAGCAGGCAGTAACTACATCACGACAACTACTCGCGGTCTGACAATCTATAGCTACGACTCAACTTCAGTCTGGGTGAATAACGGCATTCTCTACACAATTCACGGCAACTCGACACTTTCTGATGAGCAAATCCAGCGCATCGCAGCAAGCCTCTAGCACAACAGATAGAAAAGAGTGCCATTTTAGGGTATAATTACCCCTATGACTACACGTACTCGTTTCGCTCCAAGTCCAACTGGATTCCTACATGTTGGCGGCATCCGTACCGCACTCTTTGCTTTTCTGGTTGCCCGCCAGGCGGATGGTAAATTTGTACTACGCTTCGAAGATACCGACAAAAAACGTGAGGTAGCAGGGAGCGCCGAGCATCTCATCTCAAGCCTGCGCGCAATCGGCATCGACTACGATGAAGGTCCAGACATTGGCGGACCATTCGGCCCATATATCCAAAGCCAGCGACTCGAGCGCTACAAAGAGTGGGCAAACAAGCTTATCGAACAAGGCCGCGCCTACGCCGACCCATACACGCAAGAAGAAATCCAAGCCTTCCGTGATGAAGCACAGGCAGCAAAACGAGCTTTCCGTTACCGTGACCATCGCCCAGAAAACCCACCAGTTTGGGACGGCACACAGCCACTCCGTTTTAAATGCGAACCAAAAAGCTTCACGTACCACGACGAAGTGATGGGCGACATCACCACGAGTCCTGAGGTTGTCGATGATCTCATTCTTATTAAAAGCGACGGTTACCCGACCTACAACTTTGCCCATATTGTCGATGATGCTGAGATGGAAATCACGCACGTTATCCGCGGGCAGGAGTTCATCAGTAGCATGCCGAACTATCTCGCGCTGTACGAAGCGCTCGGTTTAGCACATCCAATCTTTGCGCACATGCCGCACATCATGAACGAGCAAGGTAACAAAAAACTCGGTAAGCGCGACGGCGCTAAAGATGTTCTCGACTACATTCGAGATGGCTACCTATCAGAAACCATGATGAGCTTCATTGCAACACTCGGCTGGAACGACGGCACCGAGCAAGAAGTCTTCACAAAAGACGAGCTTATCGAAAAATTTAGCCTCGCCCGCGTACAGCGCAGCGGTGCTCGTTTCGACGAAAAACGCCTCCTCTGGATGAACGGCCACTTTATTCGCGAGCTCAGTCTCGACGAACTTGCCGACCGCATCGAGTTCTTCTGGCCAGAAGCCGCTAAAAAAGCACCTGAAGCCTACAAAAAACAGGTACTTGCCCTTGCGCAAGATCGCATCAAAACACTTCGTGACCTCCCAGATCTCACCAGCTACTTCTTCGAAGAACCACCTGTAAACCTTGCACTCATTACCGAAAACAAGCAGCTCAAAAAACTTTCGAACGAAGAGATTATTAATCTGTTATCGTCAGTCAAAAACGCGTTCGAGCAAGTAACCGATTGGGCTCCAGATTCACTGCAAGATTGCCTCAACCAACTGCTTGAAACAACCGGCCAAAAGCCAGGTACACTATTCAGTCTCATTCGCGTTGTAACTACCTGGGCACCGTTCAGCCCTCAGCTCAACGACACGCTCGCACTACTCGGCAAAGACACCACACTCGCGCGTATCGACACCGCTACCAGCC
>DATIJR010000031.1:0-3518 GCA_035478455.1 Patescibacteria group bacterium
GGCTATTATTATATCCATGCGCCCACCACTTCTCTAATACACTAAAATAGCGCCGTAAGCAGGCGCTATTTTAGTGTCAAATTCTTAGAAAATCCTATACAACCGTTGAACTGCCGTCAGCTGGCTCGGTTGGCGCAACTGGCATGTGCACGTCATCAAGACCAAGGTGATGTTTCACCCGAGCAACAACGTCCCCGATCACAACCTCAGACTTCACAAGATAATCATCAACACCAAGTTGTTCGGCCCGCTCTTTATCCTTTGGCTGGCTAAGCGCCGTAAGCATAATAACGCGAATGTTCGTCGTCTCTGGTGTATTGCGCAAAATATCAAGCACATCAAAGCCACTGATCTTTGGCATCATCGCATCAAGCAATACAAGATCAGGCTTAAACGACATAGCCGCAGATAACGCGTCTTCACCGTTGTGCACTTCGTTAATTTCAAAGCCCTCGAATTCAAGGCGTGATCGATAGACGGCAGCAAGTGCGGTATCGTCTTCAACTAGGAGAATCTTCTTTTTTACTGTGTCCATATCCTTTAATCCTTACTTTCTACAGTATACCACAAGTGTTATGAGAACAATCCCATAGCAGCATCTAGCTGCGGATCGCGCCCAGCATTACTATCAGCGGCACTAATTGATACTTTTTGGTTTGGCTCGATGCCCTGGGCAGTGATGTTCTTACCCTTTGGCGTGTACCAGCGGGCTACCGTTACCTTAAGAACGCGCCCGTCAGACAAAGGCATCACCTTTTGCACGGTTCCCTTACCAAATGTTTTCTCACCAACAAGTGTCGCAACACCGTAATCTTGCAGTGCACCAGATAAGATTTCACTCGCGCTTGCGCTGCCACCATTCACGAGTACAGTCGTCTTAATCCCAGCGAGAATTGGGTTACTACCCGACATAACACTGTCGACCACTTGCCCATTTGTCTTCTCGGTCACCACGAGCTTGTGGTCAAGCCAAAGTCCTGCAACCGCCTGCGCGGCATCAAGGTAGCCACCACCATTATCACGAAGATCAACAATCACGCCTTTTACACCCTTGGACTTGAATTCTTGCGCAGCCTTTGTTGCAAGGTTGCCGGTCTGAGCATCGAAGCGAGAAATCGTCATGATACCAACGCCGTCCTGTTCACTCCAGCGCACACTAGCATCATCCACCTGAGCACGTGTTATCGTGTAGTCTGTCGTCGCATCGCCACGCTTCATAGCAAGTTTCACAGAAGTACCGGCATCGCCGCGCACCGCTTGCGCAACAGTCGCAGAATCTTTCCCAACCACAGTCGCGCCATTCACTGATACAAACACGTCACCAACTTGCAAGCCAGACTGCTCTGCTGGCGAGTTAGAAATAACCCGCAGCACCGTTGGCTGATCATTACGAATCCCAATCTCACAACCAATACCTGACACCTGACCATCAAGACTCTTATTAAAGTCATCGGCCTCTTTCTTATCCATAAATACCGTATATTGGTCACCAGCTGCGGCTACCATGCCCCGTGCCGCGCCATCTTCAAGCTTAGCGGTATCGAGCTTGCCATCGAAGTTAGCCTTGAGGTTCTGGTAAGTTTGCTGCAAAACCGACGTATCGAGCGAGCCAGTTGCAACTTTAATCCCAAACATAGGGCCGACGGCTGCATAAATCTGATCACTACGTGTGCCTGCCACAAATGCGACAAGCGCCATAAGAGCAAGAGACACAAAGAATGTTGCTGGGCTAATTTGTTTCATCTTCGGACGCCGAGCATGCTCGGAACTGTGCGACGGCTGTTCACCAGACGGCTGGTCAATAGAATCATTGTTAGACATTGCTACCATTATAGCACTAGCGGTTCACGCCCACTACACTGCATAGCATTATAAAGATTTGCTTAACTTTTCACTACGGGAAGCGAAGGAAGATAACACCAGATTTCTTGATATCCATGGTGCTGTACTCACCTGTTCCATAGAAATTGTATTGGCTCACATGAACCCAATCCCCACTAACAGATTCAACAACCATCAAGTGACCTACAGGAGCAAACCCAGACATAGCAGGAAGCACGACCGCGTCACCGCGTTGCGGATCCGTCACACGCCATGCGCCACGTGCTGCGCCCTGGCCCCACTGATATGCCATACCGTCGCCCTGGAAGGGCTGCACTGTATGACCAAGTGATTCAATACGCCATGCCGCATAGCTTACACATTCACGGTTATAGAGATTCCAAGGGTCCGCATAGGTATCCTGCGGGCCACAGTAAGGATAGCCCCCTGCACCACAGCCCATGTTGCCACTCCAGTTAGTATATACAAAGCTACCAACCGTACCAGAATCAAAGCTTGCGCCCGATGACTGCAAAGCTGCATAGTAGGCGCGCTGCTGCGATGCTGCACTGTCAGCCTGCGCCTGTGCATTTGCCGCAAGCTGCTGGTATGCAGCCTCGTCACCCTTTGTCTTATTTACAAGATCCTGCTGCTCAGACTCTTTAGCTGCAAGCTGCGCTTTTTGAACATTCTGTTGGTCAAGCACCGCCTGAACATCCTTCTGACTTTTCTCAAGCTTGGTCTTTAACTGATTAATCTGATCGATTGTCTTACTCAAGTTATCTTGAATTGACGACTGGTACGCCTGTTGGTCAGCGTAATCGCCAATATTCTTACTACTTGCAAGCATTTCGAGTGGGGTTACCGATCCATCAACATACATATCCGCAATAATCTGACCAAGTGCATCTTTATTGTCAGTAATCTTCTGCTTGGTGTCATCAATCTGCTTCTGCAGTTGGTCATACTCTTTTTGACTAATGTCAATCTGAGCTAAAATAGCATTCTTTTGAGCGGTAATCTGATCGAGTGCGGCTTGATATGTCTTCGCCTGAGCATCGAGCACATTCGCCTGAGCCTGGTATTGGCTCATCTGTGAGCGTAGCGAAGAAATCTGATCATCAAATTGGTCAGCGTGCGCTTGAGAAATAATCGAAAAAGGAGAACTTATAGCAGTTATCACAGCAGCTGCTACGATGACTGACTTCGTAGCTAACCCTCGTCGGGATGAAGTGAAAACTGGTGTGGTGGACCGTAGCTTCATTGCTTTAGATTTTAGCATAAGCATAAACCGTATGTCAAATCGCCTGTGCGTCATAAAAACCTCCTTGCCCTATCGCTCCACTAAGAAGCCGGCAAACAACTAAATTTTCAGATAGCGTCGCGTCGCAAGTAACGACGAAACCGTACCAATAAGCGCTCCAGCGAATATTGCACCAAGCAATACAAGACCAATGTAGGTAGTGTAAAGCTCCATTGTTGGCTGGATGGACACGCCCCACGCGGCAACCTTATCGTGAATACTAAACATAATTGCGAACGTTAGCGCCGTAGCAATAACCGCCGCAATAAAACCATATACCATAGCTTCAACGACGAATGGACCACGGATAAATCCCTTATCCGCACCAATTAACTTCATCATCTCAATCTCATCACGTCGGTTAAAGATAGCCATACGAATCGTATTGAAAATA
>DATIJR010000032.1:0-10660 GCA_035478455.1 Patescibacteria group bacterium
CTCGTAGGCCTGTCCCGGGCGCCGTTTCTCGGTCCTGTCCAGCTTATCAAGCTCAACTACTTGTAGATTACGCCCTAAAGTGGCGTTTTTTTGTTATGCTGGTAACAGGTATGGCACAGACATTTTTCTTTTACGACCTTGAAACCAGCGGCTTATCTGCTCGCGATGACCGTATTATGCAGTTTGCAGGCCGGCGAACTGACATGGATTTCAACCCAATTGGAGAACCTTATAACCTTTTAGTCGCATTGAATGACGATACGATTCCGAGCCCTGAGGCACTCATGGTGACAGGTATTTCGCCACAAAAAACTATCGACGAAGGCTACACGGAAGCGCAGTTTGTAAAGATTCTTAACGAAGAGGTTTTTACCCCAGATACAATTGCTGTCGGATTTAATAGCGTTCGCTTTGACGATGAATTTGTACGTCATCTATTCTGGCGTAATTTCTATGACCCGTATGAATGGTCATACAAAGATGGGCGTTCTCGCTGGGACTTGCTCGACGTTGTCCGTATGACGCGCGCGCTCCGCCCTGAAGGGATTGAGTGGCCAGTAGATAGTGAAGGGAAGCCAACAAACCGTCTGGAATTAATCACAAAAGCAAACGGTATCGCCCACGAGAATGCGCATGATGCCCTCAGCGATGTCGATGCATTAATCGACGTAACGAGGCTAATCAATAATGCTCAACCGCAGCTACTGCAATATCTGCTGAAGATACGTGGTAAAAAAGAAGTCCAGCAGCTCGTGAATTTGGATGACAAAAAACCATTTGTCTACACAAGCGGTCGTTACGATAGCGCGTGGAATAAAGTCACCGTAGCATTTCCAATCGCGCCAGCACCAAATGACAACGCACTCGTATTTGATTTACGTTACAATCCTCAAAACTTCATATCAATGAGCGAGAATGACCTTGCGAAGATTGTATTTGCTCCGTGGGAAGAGCGGAAAAAGGAAGGTTTTATAGCCTTGCCAGTAAAGATGTTGCAATATAATCGCTGCCCGGCTGTAGCGCCACTTGGTGTACTTGAGCAAGGGGATGGCTGGCAAAAAGTTGGACTTGATAATGAAACAGTAGCAAAGCACATGAAAATACTACTCGCGCATCCTGATTTTGCTGAGAAGCTGCGTAGTATCTTTGAGCGTAAGCGTGAATTTGCACCGAGCACAGACCCAGAAGCGCAGTTATATGACGGGTTCCTAAACGACCGTGATCGTTTGCGAGTCGAAACGGTGCGTAATGCAACTGAGCGTGAGCTTGCAGATTTTCACCCAGAATTCGTCGACGAGCGACTCACGCCTCTACTTTTGCATTACAAAGCACGCAATTACCCGAGGACGCTCAGTGATGGTGAAATGACCGCTTGGGAACAGTGGCGAAGCGAGCGTCTGCATAAGCAGTTGCCAAAGGTATTAAAGTCACTACAACGACTCAGTAGCGATGCCGACGAGAGCCATCAGTACATTCTGCAAGAAGTGCAGCTTTGGGTTGAATCGGTTTTGCCGGCTGAAGATAGCTAAATACTGGTAAAACGGCGGCGCGGTAACTGGCGTTTGTGCTGTTTTGAGTTGCGATTAGCGCGAGCCTTGCCGAGTGTGCCCTCGAGGTAGAGGGTGATAATGACAGTGATTGCGAGGCAATAGACAATCATCATGGTCCATGATGGCAAGACGAGCGAGGTGCCAGGAATAACCCCTGCAATGAGCAAGTTCATGAGTGATGACGTGAACTCGCCTTGAGTAATTGCGAGTACAGCCACCAGGCTAACTAGTGGGGGAATAAAATATTTTTTCACGGATACCAACCTCTGTTTGATACTATCATAGACTATATATGACATATAGGCAATATTGTTTTTAAGCACATACAGTATGGAATGTAAAAACAAGCGTAAGCATATGGAAAAAATTAAGATTTTAGTGTATAATTAGTCCGATGTCGGAAATGATTCGAGTAAAAGGCGCGCGCGAGCATAACCTCAAGAATATTGATATTGAGATTCCTCGCGACAAGCTAGTTGTAGTAACGGGGCTATCTGGTAGCGGAAAGTCTTCGCTTGTTTTTGATACTATTTATGCAGAGGGGCAGCGACGCTATGTTGAGAGCCTATCGAGCTACGCCAGGCAGTTCCTTGGCATTATGGACAAGCCAGATGTCGATAGTATCGACGGATTAAGCCCAGCTATTTCTATCGACCAGAAATCAACCAGTCGTAACCCGCGTAGTACCGTTGCAACAGTGACGGAGATCTACGATTACATGCGTTTGCTCTATGCGCGTATTGGTGTACCGCACTGCCCAGTTTGTGGCAAACCAGTTCACCGTCGTACTGCACAGGCGATTATTGATGAAATCATGCGCCTTCCAGAGGGTACGAAAGTAATGGTGCTTGCGCCAGTCGTAAACCAGAAAAAGGGTGAGTTTGCACATATTCCAGAACAGTACATGCGCACTGGGTTCGCCCGCGCCCGTGTTGATGGAGTAATCTACGCTCTTGATGAATTCCCGGAACTCCAAAAGAGCTACAAACATGATATCGAAATTGTGGTCGACCGCCTTATCGTCCGCCCGGACGCGATTACTCGGGTAACGCAATCGGTTGAGCAGTCGCTTGAGATTGCCGGCGGTGTCGTGCAATTGCTTGATGCTGAAAGTAACGAAATTCACACTTACAGTCAACGCTATGCCTGTGTTGATCACCCAGGCGAAGATATTCCAGAGCTCGAGCCACGACTCTTTAGTTTTAACGCGCCACAAGGTGCCTGCCCTGTTTGTACAGGTCTCGGTAGCCGTCTTGAAATTGACCCAGATCTCGTATTTAACCCGAATCTTACAATTGCCGAAGGTGCAATTCGTCCGTACAACCGTGTGACGAGCGATGCATGGTATATGAAGCGTTTGAGCGCCGTTGCTGAATCTCACGGGTTCAGTCTGCAGGTGCCGGTGAAAGATTTAAAACCTGAAGATTTACAGAAAGTACTTTATGGTACAGGTAATGAAAAATATCGCATCGAACTGCAAGGCGGAGGGCGATACTACGACTCGACTTACGAGGGGGTAATTCCAAACCTTGAACGTCGTCACACCGAAACAGATAGTGAATTCATGCGTAAAGACATCGAGCGCTTTATGCGCGAGCGTGAGTGTACTGCATGTCATGGCGCTCGATTGAAGCCAGTGGTGCTCGCTGTAACCGTGCATGGTCTTTCGATCATGGATATTTGTAACCTTGGTGTCGATGATGCGATCGAACTCTTCAATGGTTTGAAGTTCGACGAGAGCGAAATGACCATTGCGAAACTTGTACTGAAAGAAATCATGGCACGTCTTGGCTTTATGAGTAACGTTGGCCTAAGTTATCTTGAGCTATCACGCGCGGCAAACACCCTGAGCGGCGGTGAGGCGCAGCGTATTCGTCTCGCGACGCAGATTGGCTCTGGCCTTCAGGGTGTGCTGTATGTACTGGATGAGCCATCAATCGGGCTCCACCAACGCGATAACGACAAGCTAATCGAAACGCTAAAGCACCTCCGCGACCTAGGCAACTCAGTACTCGTCGTTGAGCATGATGAAGACACGATTGCGCAAGCCGACTTCTTAGTCGATGTTGGCCCCGGCGCTGGCGTACACGGCGGTACGATTGTAGCCGCCGGTAGCCCTGCTGAAGTTGCAAAGAACCCGAATAGCATCACGGGCCGCTACCTAGCGGGCACCGAAAAAATCGATGTGCCGAAAAAGCGTCGAGCAATCGACCGTGACCGAAAACTGCTCGTTCGTGGCGCGAAAGAAAACAACCTCAAGAACATCGATGCAGCATTCCCACTAGGTGTCATGACGCTTGTAACGGGTGTGAGTGGTAGTGGTAAATCAACACTTGTGAACGACATCTTGGCGAAAGAGCTTGCGGCTCGCTTGCACCGCGCCCAAGAAGTACCAGGTACGCACGATAACGTTGAAGGTATCAATCAACTCGATAAGGCAATCATTATTGACCAGTCTGCAATCGGCCGTACCCCACGCTCTAATCCGGCAACCTACACGGGTGTGTTTACGCCAATTCGTGAGCTATTTGCGGGTACGCCAGAAGCAAACATTCGTGGCTACAAAGCTGGGCGTTTTAGCTTCAACGTGAAGGGTGGTCGCTGCGAGAACTGCCAGGGTGATGGTGTTATTAAGATTGAGATGCATTTCTTGCCAGACGTATATATTCAGTGTCCAGAATGTCACGGTAAGCGCTACAACCGTGAAGCGCTTGAAATTAGATACAAGGGCAAAACAATCAGCGACATACTCGAGATGACCGTTGCTGAGGCTGCCGAGTTCTTTGAAAACGTTCCAGCAATTCATCGTAAGCTCGCAACCATCAACGAAGTAGGACTCGGCTACATAAAACTTGGCCAACCGGCGACTACCTTTAGTGGTGGTGAAGCACAGCGTATTAAGCTTGCAAGCGAATTAAGTCGCCGTAGCACCGGTAAAACACTTTACATTCTTGATGAGCCAACAACCGGTTTACACACGGCCGATGTAAAGAAACTCCTCGAAATATTGCAGCGCCTTGTTGAAGGTGGCAACAGTATGGTGATCATCGAGCACAACCTCGAAGTCATTAAGTGTGCCGACTGGATTATCGACCTCGGACCAGAAGGCGGTCAAGGTGGTGGTATGATTATCGCCGAGGGTACACCTGAAGATATCGCGAAGGCCACCGGTAGCTTCACGGGTAAATACCTCAAACAGGTTCTCGCGAAATAGCAAGAAACTAAAAAGAATTACTCGCCGTTATTTGCGGCGAGTAATTCTTTTTTTGATGTGATGTTTAATTTTCTCGCGGTTCTCAGGTTCTTTTAGAATATGTGCGATACCTGGGAGTAGTGACAAAAAGATAATAAGCAGCGCGGCAACTTCAATGTTGATACCGAGTTTTTGAATCACAGTACCAGCAAAATACCCAAGGAAGGTGAACCCACATGTCCAGACAAGTGCCCCGATAATGTTAAAAGTGGCAAATGTTTTGTATGGCATATGGCTAACCCCTGCTACTACTGGAGAGAAGGCACGTACAATCGGTACGAACATAGCCATCACGACGGCCTTTGATCCATTATCCTCATAAAACTTCTCAGCTTGCTGGAGATATTCCTGACGGAAGAAGCGGCTATCAGGACGCTGGAAGAGGCGTCGGCCTACTTTATGGCCAATGTAGTAACCAGTGGTGTTGCCGACAACGGCTGCGCCGAATAGCAATGAGGCAAAAGCAAAAATATTGATATGAAAGATACCTTGATTAACGAGTGTACCAGCGATAAAGAGGAGGCTATCGCCCGGCAAAAAGAAGCCGGCCATAAGACCTGATTCGGCAAAGATCACTAGGATAACAGCAAGTGGGCCAAGGTTAGTTATTGTGTGTAGTAAGTTTTCCATTACCTTGATTGTAGCACATCGCCATTTGCTTATGCTTTTCGATGCGTGCTACAATAAGAAGTGCAAATATCACACCTCCGCACAGGTATCTAACGAAAGGAAGAGAGAAATGGGAGAGAAGATAAGCCTTAGTATTAGTGAACGTACGGTTCACGGTAAGAAAGTTCGAAATCTACGTGCCGACGGTATTACACCGGGCGTTGTTTATGGTCACGGCGTCGAGCCGATGGCTGTTCAAGCTGATGCAGGTGAAGTGCGTCGGGTTGTTGCGCAAGCCGGCAAGCACACGCCAGTTCATTTAACTGGAGCAAAGCACCGTATCCCACTGATTAAAGATGTTGAGTTTGACCCAACAAAGCATGGTGTCGTCCGTCACGTTTCATTTCACGCCGTCAAGGCAGACGAGCCGGTGCACACGGAAGTGCCAGTTCACTTGCTTGGTGTCGGTGAAAGTGAAGCCGAAAAGGCAGGATTCGTTGTCTTACAGGCGATAGATAAAGCCGAAGTTCGTGCGTTACCGGCTGATCTGCCAGAGGCGCTTGAAGTTGATATTACCAAGCTTGCATGTGTAGGCGATCGTGTCACACTTGGTGATATCAAATTGCCACATGGCGTAGAGCTTGTCGAACACGACACAGGTCGCCATGACGACGACGAGGATGCGGAAAAGCCTTCAATCACCGACCTAGTTGTTGCTAACGTGTATGAACCAGCGGCACTTGAGGCCGCTAACGAAGCAGCTGCTGGCGAAAAGACTGATGAAGAGCAAGTCGCCGTAGAAGGCGAAGAAGCAGAAGAGACGGCCGAAACAAAAGAGTCGTAAATTACTCTACTATAAAAATACCGCGCCTCGTAGTAAGAGGCGCGGTATTTTTAATACTCGCTATCGTCGTAGGTATATTCCTGCGCGTGATAGCTAATACCCTGGTCGTATAGCTTCACAAAATCGCGGGCACTTTCGAAGATCTTATCCTGAGCGATGAGCTCTTCTTGTGTCATCCAGAAGTTCTTGCCACCCTCGAATTCCTTCATCATTTCGCCACTTGCGTTGTCGCAGTGCATAATGACAAAGATCTTATCTTCCAGCAAATTACCATCAGATTTACGGTAGTCGCGCTTGTGAAATATATGGCTGAATGTGAAAGCGCCAATGAGTCCTGTTTCCTCTTCTAACTCGCGGGCGGCTGCTTCCTCAAAACTCTCCCCCCATCGGACTTTGCCGCCGAGTCGTCCGTAAAATCCGTAGTACGGCTGTTTAAGCCGCTGTTGCACGATAAACTCACGTCGATCACCGTTGTGCCGCTCCACGATGAGCGCAACCGACACTTTTGGCTGTTTCTCAATCTCGTTCTCATCAGTATCCATGCGATTGGCATATTCTTTACCACGCGGCGTTAATGTGTAGCCATCATCAGTTTTTTCAACAAGTCCTGCAGTGATCAGCTTCTTAATGTGAAACGTAAAGTGATCGCTGCTAAGACTCGTTGTTTTTTGAAGCTCTGCGAAAGTAGCGTGCGGTACAAACAAAAGCGCACGCAGTATGCTGGTTTGAACAGTGTGAACATCTGGTTCGTAAGTCATAGGGCTATGGTAGCACTGGCCGGTCAAGCAATCCAGTAAAGTCGACTTTACTCATCGGCTTCGATAAAGCCGCCAGACTGATGCTTCCAGAGCGAGGCGTAAATACCTTTCTTTTTCAAGAGTTCCTGGTGGCTGCCGTCTTCGACGACCTTGCCGTGCTCAAGCACAATAATGCGGTCGAGCTGTGCAATGGTGCTTAGGCGGTGAGCAATCACAATGCTGGTACGTTTCTGCATTAGCTCGTCAAGTGACTCCTGAATAAGCTTCTCGCTCTCGCTGTCGAGTGCTGATGTTGCTTCATCAAGCACTAAGATCGGTGCGTCTTTTAGCAATGCGCGAGCAATTGCCACACGCTGGCGTTGGCCGCCACTAAGTTTGATGCCTCGCTCGCCAACCATTGTCTCAAGGCCTTCTGGTAGCTTCTGGATAAATTCCCATGCATGCGCTTGCTTTGCTGCACGAATAATTTGCTCGCGTGTTGCATCGGGTTTACCGTAGGCAATGTTATCGGCAAGCGTGCGATGGAAAAGGAGTGGTTCCTGGGCAACGTAGGCAATTGACTGGTGCAGGCTTTGCTGGGTAACCTCGGCAATATTCTGGCCATCGATACTAATCGTACCATTATCGATATCGCTAAATCGAAGCAATAGGCGAGTAAGGGTTGTTTTACCTGAGCCACTATGGCCAACCAGGCCAACACGCTCACCTGGGTTAATAGTGAGTGATAAATCATTAAAGATATGTTCACCAATGCCCTTATCATGTGCAAAGGTCACGCCGTCAAATGCAATCTTACCGCTCGTCGCAGTGAGCTCAGTGCTCGTCTTGTCCTTAATATCGAATTCGAGTTTCAATTCCTTGGTCATCGCAGACGCATCACCCATCACACTGTTGTACTGGCGCATCACATGATTGAGCGACCAAAGGTTGCGGCCAACGCCAAGCGTGTAGGTAAGCATCAGGTACACGGCACCCACCTGAATACTATGATGTTCGCCGGCAACGGCGGCAAAGCCAAGTGCACAAACATAAATCAGCATAATGAGGCTTGACCATATGGTACTAACTTTCAAGAGTCCACGCATGGAATCGAACGAACGGTCGCGCCATTCTGCAGTGCGCCCATCCATTGAAGCTCGCTCGTGCGT
Organism: Patescibacteria group bacterium; assembly: GCA_035478455.1. GTDB lineage: Bacteria > Patescibacteriota > Saccharimonadia > Saccharimonadales > Saccharimonadaceae > Saccharimonas. The sequence goes on from DATIJR010000032.1 coordinate 8,163, forward strand.
TGCCGCACCGAATGCCTTCACAGTTGAAATGTTCGTGATGACATCGGCAACAAAGCCCGTCATTTTGTTCCACGCTTCGGTTTCACGCTCGTTTAGTGCGCGCATAAATCGTGAGCCAAAGAACACGGTGATGGCAAAAATGATTGATACGATCAAAAGAAATAGGGCGTATTGCCAGTAAACGAATGAAAGAATCGTCACAGCTGCCGTAATGCTCGCGAAAATTGGCAGTAAGTCCCAAATAATCGTGTCCCAGAAACGCTCGAATGAGCTCAACAGCTTAGTCGTTTGGCTAATAATCGAACCGCCAAATCGGTTAGCGTGGAAGTTAAGACTATGGCCCATCAAATGTTTGATGACTTTTGATGCGAGGTTACGTGCCGCGAGCACCTCAAATGACCATGTAAGCCAAAGTGTAAGGCGCCATGAGATCACGGTGCTTACAAGCAGCGTAGCTCCATACGCGGCAATGAGCGGGATACTGCCGTTAAGCGTAATCGAGCCAGCCTGTAGCATATCGATAAACTTCGACAAGATAAATGGTGCGATGTAGCCTTCGGTGACGACCGAAAAGAGTACGAAGAAAATCGCGAGGTTACGTCGCTTAGAAAATGGTTTTGTTGTGCGCCAGAATAGCGCGAGTATGTCTTTTTGCATACGATCCTTTCTGGGGTGAGCACGCCATAACAGAGGGGTGCTGGTGGTTAAAATGGGAGATTACAGTGTAGAGATATTACGCCGCAGGGAAGGGCACAATAACGGCAAGTACAGAATCTAACATTGATTGGCCTTTCCTTTAGCGTTTAACAATAAAAGTTATAGTAACACGATATTGTTGTATGTGCAAACACTCGTAAGTTTAGTCTTCGATAAAGCCGCCAGACTGGTGCCTCCAGAGTGAGGCGTAAATGCCTTGCGGTTTCTTGAGCAGCTCGGCGTGAGTGCCATCTTCGATGATAGTGCCATGGTCAAGTACAATGATGCGGTCGAGTTTTGCAATCGTGCTGAGGCGGTGGGCAATTACGATGCTCGTGCGGCCTTCCATTAGTGTTTCAAGGCTTGCCTGGATAAGCTTTTCACTCTCGCTGTCCAGCGCTGAGGTTGCTTCATCGAGTACGAGTATTGGTGCATCCTTCAGTATAGCGCGAGCAATCGCCACACGTTGGCGCTGGCCGCCACTCAGTTTGATGCCTCGCTCACCGACGACCGTCTCGAATTTATGAGGCAGTCGTTCAATGAATTCAAGGGAATGGGCCTCACCGGCGGCGTCACGGATTTCATCCATACTCGCATGTGGTCGGCCATAAGCAATGTTTTCTGCAAGCGTACGATGGAAGAGCAACGGTTCCTGTGCAACGTAGGCGATTGATGAGCGTAAACTGTGCTGGGTGATGTTCGCGATATCTTGCCCGTCGATACTAATCACTCCGCTGGTTAAATCATCAAAACGTAGCAGTAGCTTGGTAATTGTCGTTTTACCGGCGCCCGAAACGCCCACAAGCCCAACTTTTTGCCCAGCAGGGATGTGAAGGTTAAGATTCGCCAGCACATCGGTCTCTTTCGAGTCGCTATACGCGTAGCTAACATTATTGAAGTCAATCACGCCTTGAGTAACTTCGAGGGCTGCATCGGATGTATCGACAACCTTTGGTGGGTCAAGCAAAATTTCGGTCATTGGCGTAGCTTCAAGTAGGATCTTATCGTAGCCGTTAATTAGCTCACCAAGGGTGAATAATTGTGCGGCAAGTCGCTGTAAATACGCGATGGTGAAAATAGCGATAGCAAGCGGCATTGCATGGTGGAGGAGCAGGGTACCGATGATCACAATTGAGGCAATCTGGAAAATCTGCATAAAGAAGATTCGTCCCGAACCTTCGTAACTCATAATCGTAAAGTCTTTATAATACGCGCGCTGATATTTACGGCTAATTTCTTCGGTGCGCTCAACTTCGTGCGCCTCGCCCGCGAATGTCTTAACCGTGAGGTTGTTAGTAATTGTATCGGCAACAGCGCCATTAACCTCAGAAATCAACTGTTTTCGCTCTGCGCGAATACTCTCGCGCATGCGACGGAATACGCGCACCTGAATAAGGAGCCCAACGATCAAAAAGAAGATTACCGCGGCGAGCGTCGGTGTATGTGTTGCAATAAGTGTAAGGCCGACAATGATGTTGATAGCAAATGACATCGTGCGCAGCAAGAAGAGATCTTGAATGCCGACATGGCCACTTATGAAGTCAATAAACTTACCGGTAAGGCCGCCAATCTTTTGATTACCAAAGAACTCCTGTTCTTTTTCGAGTAAGGTCGCAAGCGTGTTGCGAGTAAGCCGAACACGTACGGCAGATTCGTGGCTCACGGCGGTCTGGAATCCAATGAGGTTAAGTGCAACACCAACAACAACAAAAAGCCCAGCAAGTTGCAATAGCTCGTACATGTGTGATGTGTCATTGCTAGCGTAAGTACCAATAGCCTGCGCCAGGAAGTACGGCACTGCA
>DATIJR010000033.1:0-1578 GCA_035478455.1 Patescibacteria group bacterium
CCAACTTATATACATGGCTCAATGACCTTGTTGGCTCTCATAAGAAAAAAGATTCTGGCCTTGTACGCGAACAAAACATCGCCCATGCTCACAAAAAATACAACCGAGTTAACCGTTTTATTCGTATTTTGGGGCCAGGTGTCGTAACGGGCGCAGCTGACGATGACCCAAGCGGCATAGCTACCTATAGCCAGGCCGGCGCAATTTATGGCCTGCGCTTGCTTTGGATGTTCCCAATAATGTTTCCGTTACTGCTCGCCGTCCAAGAATCATGCGCACGTATTGGCGCGGTTACTGGCGACGGCCTTGCCGCCATTCTTAAGCGCCACTACGGCAAAAAACTCCTCTTTAGTGCAGTGCTCCTCGCTGCAGTTGCCAATACTGTAAATATCGGTGCCGACCTTGGCGCGATGGCGGCCACTACCCAGCTATTATTCCCAGACGCCGAGTACGTATCACTCTCAATTCTATTCGCATTAGTATGTGTACTTTTGCAAGTCTTCGTACCATACCGCCAGTACGCAAAATTCCTCAAATGGCTCGCAATTGTACTATTCGCGTACCCAATCACAGCATTTTTAGTCCACGAAGACTGGGGGGCAATTTTTGCTCACACATTTACACCCGATTTCCATATCGACCGTGAGATGATGTACCTCATGGTAGGAATGCTCGGCACAACCATTTCGCCATACCTATTTTTCTGGAACACGAGCGAAGTAGTAGAAGACGAAGTCAACGAACACCGTATTGGTATTTCTTCTGGGGTAGGCAAGCCGGTAATTTCACGTCGCTTCATTAAAAAGATTCGCCTTGATACCATCGCGGGCATGTCGCTCGCGACTATCTCAGCGTGGTTTATCGTCATCGCCTGTGCAGCCGTACTAAACGCCCATGGCATCACCAAAATCGAGAATCCACAAGATGCCGCTGCTGCGCTCGAACCGCTCGTACAAGGCTTCCCAAACTCTGGACTCATCGCGAAAATCCTCTTTAGTGTCGGTATTATCGGCACCGGGCTCTTAGCAGTTCCAGTCCTTGCAGGCTCATCAAGCTATGCAATTAGTGAAGCCTTTGGTATTAAAGAAGGCCTCTACCGCAAGTTCGGCAAAGCGCGCGGTTTTTACGGCATTATTGCCATCGCTACGCTCGCTGGGCTCGTAATCAACTTCCTTGGCATCGACCCAATTCAAGCGCTCATCTTTACCGCTGTATTTAATGCCGTTGCCGCAGTGCCACTGCTATTCATGATCTACCGCGTCGGCAACAACCGCGAGATTATGGGTGAGTACAAAAACTCCAAGTGGAGCAACACCGGCGTCCTCACTGCGTTCATCCTAATGAGTATAGCCACGATCGTATTATTTGCATCGTTCCTTCCTGGCTTCCAGTCCTAAACCCACCTCTAGTGGTATACTAGTAGGAATGATAAAACCTATTCGTCACGAAACATTAACGCTCGATAAAATTGTCGGCGGCGGGCAAGCGCTCGGCACACTCGAAGATGGCCGCAAGGCGTTTGTATGGGGCTGACTCCCCGGCGAAACCGTCACTATTCGCGTTACCAAAAAGAAATCA
>DATIJR010000034.1:0-10310 GCA_035478455.1 Patescibacteria group bacterium
TGGCCAAGCGGTTGAGTTCCAGATTCGTACCCATGAGATGCACGACTATGCCGAACGTGGACTTGCTGCGAGCTTCCACTACAATGAGCAAAAGCTGACCGAGGCGTACACTACCGGTACTATTGCCGCGCTACCTACCGATCTGCACTGGATTCGCCATCTACAGAGTGCAGCCGCGCGCATGAAAGAAGGTAAAGACTTTGATCAGAACGACCTGACAATCGACCTCTTTGGTGATCGTATCTTTGTGCACTCACCCAAGGGCGATATCTACGACTTACCTGCTGGCGCTTATCCGCTCGACTACGCCTACCGCGTGCACTCAGATTTAGCGTCTAAAGCAAGTGGATTTATTGTTAATGGCAAAATGGAGCCATTTAGCTACCATCTAAAACATGGCGATGTGATCGAAATTCTCACAAACAAGAGCGCACGCCCTAAAGTAGCCTGGCAGCAATATATGATAACCGGCCACGCACGAATGAAATTACGCGCCCAGCTGCGCAAGGGCGGGCTCCTCGGCCAACTCAGTGAAGCGGCGGCAATCATACACCGAAAGGCCCGCGAGCAACGCGAACGACGAATCAAAAATAAATAGAGCCGGAATCATATCCGACTCTATTTATTTGCTTCTCCACCTAGAATTGTGGTGGTCGTGGCTGGTTTGGTTCGCTTGGAGCTTCAGGTGGCGTTGCCAGAGGAGCTGGCTGACCTGTAGGCGTGGGTGTCGCCGGCTGTTGTGATACCTCAGTCATTGTTGGTGCAAGTGGCTGACCCTCGACATTTGTTTGCGGTGGGGTCATCGGACGATCTGGTGCAGGCGCAAAACTATCAAGGCCTTCTGCGATTGGCCCGCTATATCGAGCATTCTTACTGAACGCAAGTATCGGGTACGTGATGAATGGGACAAGGAAGTTCCCAATACCGAATGCCGTCGATTTACCGAATGATTTTGCAAGATCAAGTGCGACAACCAATGCGACGTAAATATTTACAATTGGTATAAATGTCAGAAGAATCCACCAGATTGGTCGTCCGATAATTTCGAGTAGCACTACATAGTTATAGACTGGCACGATTGCCGCCCAACCTGGCTTGCTTGCTTTGCGATATAGCCTCCACATTACAATAATGCAAATAACGGCTACTACTACGTAGAGCACGAGGCCGATGATTGCCGCTGCAAAGGCAGCAGCCGAGTCGCTTGAGGACATCGTAGACCCTGTACTATAAAGTGATGATGTATCTGATTCCACGATGCCCCCTTAGTTAAATCTTAAGCGTTTCTACTTGTTTGCATTGTAGCGTGCAATGCACTCGTTGACAACAGCCTTAGCTTCTTCAACGTCACCCCAGCCAAGAACTTTTGTGCTGCCTGGCTTTTTGAGGTCCTTGTAGTGGGTGAAGTGGTGTTCTGCTTTCGCTACCCACTGTGGGATATCATCAAGACTGTTGATGCGGTCGTCGTCGCGGTTGTCTGCAGGCACTACAACAATCTTGTCGTCTACTTCACCGTCATCTTCAAACTTCATCACACCGATAATCTTAGTTTCAAGCCAAACGCCCGTAGCAAGTGGCTCTGGGCAAATGATGAGCGTATCGAGTTCGTCGCCATCTTCATCAAGCGTTTGTGGGATGAAGCCATAGTTGCATGGCTTTGCAAAAATAGCTGGCTCTACACGGTCAAGCGTAAATGCGGCGCGCTTGCGGTCCCATTCAACCTTAAGGCGTGAACCTTCTGGAATCTCAACAACAGTATTTACTGAACCAGCATCAACATCGCCAGGTGTCAGCACAATATTAAAATCAGGCATAGAATCCTCCTTGTTTACTACTTGTCTCTAGTGTAGCAGTTTTTTTGACTATACGGTACTAGCAATACCATATATACTTACAGATATGTCATTGCTGCATCCTATGAAGCTTTTTACCTCAGACGATTACACATCAGAGGTTGTTAAGACTATTCGTAATGCCCGGCATGAGGTTGCCGTTATCGCCACCACTTTTCGATCAGACGATGCCCGGAGCGAAGCGATTATTGAGGAGCTCTGCAAAGCCGCAGATCGAGGTGTTGCGGTCTCAATCCACGCCGACACTTTTACCTACCTTGAGCCAAAGGAGTTTATTCTTTTCTCGCCGAAGCGCCAACCGTCACGAGCAGTACAAGCGATTAAGTTAGAGCGTCGGCTCAAGGGCCACGGTATTCAGTTTTACTGGCTTGGGCGTAAAGCAAATGTGATTCTTACTGGCCGCACACACACAAAATGGATTGTTGTTGATGATATCGTTTACTCTTTTGGTGGGCTTAACCTCGATAACGAGAGCCTCACTAATATCGACTACATGTTCAAAGTACGCGATAGCAAGCTTGCCGAAACTATACTTGCCGAGCATGCGCGTATCCGCCGTGCCGATCGAGGCGGAGCGGGTATCCGTAACCACACATATAAACTTGATGAGCTGACGGATGTTTTGTTTGATGGTGGCCTTATCGGCACATCACTTATCTACCGCCGCACCGTTGCACTCGCCAGGCAGGCTGAATATATTACGCTTGTATCGCAGTACTGCCCAACTGGGCCTCTGGTACACTTACTAAAATCAAAACATGCAACCGTGTATTACAACCACTGGCGCAAGGCATCATCAATCAACCGTGCACTCATCGGCTTGGGGATGCTCACAGCAAAATCCACGACAGCTTACAAGCACGACACCTATCTACATGCTAAATTTGCTATTTTCACGATGCCAAGCGGCGATAAAGTGGCCATTTCAGGTTCGCATAATTTTATGTTCGGCTCGGGGGTTGTTGGCACACGCGAAGTTGCCATTGAGACCGCCGATCCTCATATTATTCGTCAGTTAGAGAAATTCTGCGAACAATACGTCGCTTAGAGAATGGTATACTACTAATACTATGCTAATCATTGGACACAGAGGTGCTGCAGGACTCGCACCAGAAAATACGCTTGATGCGATGGAGGCTGGCGTTGAAGCGGGTGCAGATATCCTTGAGTTTGATGTACGGCTGACCAAGGATGGCGTACTTGTACTTGTTCATGATTTTCATACTATGCGGACCCACCATAAGCCTTCGATTATCAGCCGGACAACCTATGATGATTTAATGCGATTCTCTGACGATTATCCAAAGGTAACTCGCATCGAGGAAGTTCTCGATCGCTACCTTGGCGTTATTCTCCTGAATATTGAGATAAAAAGCCGCGGCTCGGGCCCTGCGCTTATTCAACTCCTCAAAAAGAAATACATTAAAAAGAATAACGAATGGGACAGCATTATTATTTCATCATTTATGGGGTATGAGCTCGTTCGGATTCGCCGGCTTGCTAAAAAGGCAAACCTTGCCCTGCTGCATGACCGTAATCCATTTATTTTCGTTGCCTATCATCGTTTCATAAAACTTACAGCTGTCGGGTTTCATCGCTTATACATCAATAAATTTGCACTAGAGATCGCACATCAATTGAACCTATTCACCTATGTTTATACCGTCAATCGAATAGGTTCGCTTCAACACCTTGCTAATCAAGGCATTGATGGAATTGTTACGAATTATCCCGATAAGTTCAATGCTGCGTTGCAACACGAAAACGCGATAAACTAAATACGCTCCGTCTGGAGCGTATTTTTCAGATTGATGCATCTATTTGCGCTTTAAAGCATCGAGATATTCACGGATTTCCAGTGCGGCTGTCGCGCCTTCACCTACTGCGCTAGCGACCTGCATGGTTGCGCCGCTACGTACGTCGCCACTTGCGTACACGCCAGTGATGTTTGTCTCCAGCTTTTCATTTGTCTTGATAAGTCCAACCTCGTCGAGTTCAACACCACTCCCCGCAAGGAACTGAGTGTTTGGCTTAAGTCCGATAAATACGAACACACCGTCTGTTTCGATATTAGACTGCGTGCCGTCTTTTGTGACGCGTACTGCAGCAACTTTACCATCTTGCGTGACGATTTCATCTGGCGTCGTGCCTAAGTGAACCGTCACTTTACCGCTATCGATGTATTGCTGTAGATCATCCTGCAGTACCTGGCTCGCCTTAACCGTGCTGCGTACAAGCAAATCGATATGACTCGCGAAACGCGTCAAAAAGATTGTCTCTTGTACACCTGAGTTACCACCGCCAACAACAACAAGTCGCTTGTCACGGTAGAATGCACCGTCACAGGTTGCACAGTAGTGCACGCCGCGACCGTAATATTCGGCTTCGCCAGGAATACCGAGCTTACTATAGTCGCTGCCGGTTGCGATTAATACTGTCTTTGTTCGCACTTCATTGCCGTCAACAGTCACGATCACTTCGTCGCCATCACGGCGAAGTGCGCTGACATCGCCGAGTTCGATATTTGCGCCGAATCGCTCAGCTTGTTTTTGCAATTGCTCGGCAAGCGTCATACCTTCGATTCCATCAGGGAACCCAGGATAGTTATCAACTTTATCAGTAATGGCTGCGAGGCCACCAACGACACCTTTTTCATAGAGCACCGTATCAATATCTTCGCGTGTCGTGTAAATCGCCGCGCTCAGTGCGCTTGGACCGGCGCCAATCATAACTACTTCTCGTACATCACTCATCACCCGTACTCCTTTTACTGCTGTGCTTCTTGCATTTCTTGCAAAAGCTTAGTCGTGTCTGGCTGCGGAATTGCTGCAGGATGCGGAATTGCCATCACGATAAACTTTAGTGGCATGTTTGGTGCAATAGTCTGCTGGCCGCTTGAATCAGTCTGACCGCTTGCACCATAGGCTTTATCCGATGGAATCGTGATCAGGCGGATGCCGCCGATATGCATGCCTTTCATGCCTGTCTTCCATCCTTCAATCAAGCTTGCCTTGTCGAGGCCAGTATCGATTGGGAGTGGTGACTTTAGTTTCTTTGCAGATGTGTCAACACTCTGATCGAAGATACGACCATTTGCATCCCAGCCGATGTAGTATGCCGCAAACGCTGTCGTGCCGGTAATTTCTTCACCGTCACCAGCTACGAGGTCTTCGGTGCTTACATCTTTCACGCTATCCATATCAAACTTAGCAGGTTGCGATTCATAGGCGTTGAACGTGTCGTAGTATTTCGTCGACAGTTCATCGCCCTGAGCTTGCACCTTTGCTTGGTAATCTTTTTGAACTGCAGTGTATTTGTTCATCGCAGTTTGATATTTCGCCTGGTTTTCGGCACTACTTTTGCTTGTCAAAATCATTACAGCAAACGAACCAATAGTACCCACAACAGTTACGATCAAAATCGTCAAAATACCATAGCGCTGCGCTTTTGTTGTTGCCATAAACTCCCTCGTTTTGTTCTAATCTCGTCTCTATACTATACCACGAACCACACTATATATAGCGGTTTTGGTAAAATTTACACCAGTGCTAGCGTAGCTTCTTGTCTTTGACAGTTGGCGTGAAGTAATCGTCTTCATACACCATGCTTGCCGTCCAGGCGCCAATGGTTCGGCCAAGCGGCAATACATCGTTATAGCCGATTGCATCAGCTGCACGGCGAATTAAGCCACCAATAAATCCATACAGTTTAACAGGACCCCACTCGACAACCGCCCAGTTTGCGCCAACTGGAACTACTGGAATTGGCTTTGCTACGTGGTATTTTTTCATCTTTTTGCCGCGGCTCTTACGAAGAAGGTTCTTCGCTACAAAGTCGCCATCGTGAATTGCCGTTTGCGCCAACCCGCTCCATGGGGTTGCAGCATTATCACCGATTACATAAATGCTATTGTATGCTTTCATGTATGCGTCTACTTCAACACGTCCGTTTTTAGCAAGCTTGAAAACGTTAGGATGGGCTGCAAAGAATGGGTTGTTCGTTACACCAGAAGTCCAGATCACTGTGTGGCTCGCAATTGGCTTGCCGCTCACAACAAGTTCTGTTGCACTCTCTCCTTCTACCTTTTTTCCTGTCTGGACATCGACGCCAAGCTTACGAAGGCGATGTTCGACGACGCGGCTTGTCATCTCACTCATTCGAGGAAGCACACGTGGCGAGGCTTCGATAAGCCGAACTTTCGGTCCACGGCCTTTTACGCCGTATTTTTTGCTCAAGCGCTGAATGTAAGTACCGAGTGCGGCAGAAAGTTCTGTACCGGTCGGGCCGGCACCAATCACAACATAGTTGCGGTCGAGTTCGTGATTTTCGGCAATATCCGTGTAGAGCCGCTGTTTGAGGCGCTTAATCTCAGCTTCGCTTTTTATGCCGTATGCATAAGTCTCAAGCCCTGGGATGCCAAAGTAAGTCGTTACGACACCCATTGCAAGAACGAGTGTATCGTACTTATAGGTTGCGCCGGATGTACCACGTAGCGTTTTATCAGATACCTGGAGTGTCTCGATGGTATCGATATGGACCTTAACATTCTGGTGCTCAGCGAAAATCTCGCCAAGAGGAACCCATGACTCCAGATGACTGTGGCCGGTTGCGCTGCTGTATAGCGCCGGATAGTACTGAAATTCTGGTCGATCAGAAATAAGTGTAATTTCGTTGGACTTATCACGCGCTAATTTTAAAGCGGTGCGTATGCCACCGAATCCACCACCGACAATCGTAATCTGCATGTTCACTGTTTCCTTTTTGAATAATTATACGTTTATTGTAGTATAGCGCTTACGCTACTGCAACAGCCACTACGCCAGAGGCTAGCATTACCATTGGCATATAGAGCGATGTACCGAATGTCTTACGCGCCCATGCGTCCGTGCCTCGCTGTTTCGCAAGCAATATTACGCAGACCCATGCCGTCGCTGCTGCTGCGAATAGACCTGTCGCAACTTTTGGAAGTGGCGAAAATACTACAAGCGAAATAGTTGCGAGCGCATACAAGATCGCCGTAACAATAATATGCTTCATTACGAATTCACGTGACTTGATTACGGTCATCATCGGCAGTCCGCTTTTTGCGTAATCATCTTTACGATATAGCGAGAGCGCGTAAAAGTGCGGCAATTGCCAGAACAATAGTGCCGTAAACAATAGCCATGCCGATACAGGCAACGTCGGATCGACGGCTGCATAGCCAACGAGCACTGGAGTTGCACCCGGAATCGTGCCAACCATTGTGCCCGTCCATGAGTGACGTTTCACGTAGCCGTACAGCGCGGTGTACGTGATAAATCCGACAACAGCCCAGATCCAGGCGACAACATTAACGAGAGCAAGTAGCACGATGCTACCCGCTACAAATAAAAGTATGCCGTAAATAACCGCGTTTCGTACGGAGATTTTCTTCATTGGCAGCGGGCGCTTCTTAGTGCGCTCCATTTTTGCATCGAGGCCACGATCCATGATGCAATTAATAACGCAGGCTGAGCCAATAATTAGTGCGAGGCCGACCATCATCCATATCACTGCGAATGCTGAGCCTGGAGTGAGAGCCCAGGCGAATAGTGCGCAGGCGAAGGCATGCGTTACGTTACCGTAAACAATGCCAGGCTTCGCTAGCCAATAATAATCACGAATTGTATCCATTTAAAACCCTTTCAGACTCTGACTGTTCATATACTGGTCCATCTGCTCTGGCGACATTCCCATGTTGTAGTTCAGATGATTCATAATCCAAATTGAGCCTACAGCGATAATAAGTAACGTAAACCAGGTGAATGTATAGCTAAGCAAGCGCCAGCGAGGCACTTCTTTGTCGTCGAGATGTAAGAAGTAGCGAGATTGGATATAGAGCTGAAGCGCAGCAGCAAACAGTACGATCGCGGCAAATACCGTATCGGTAAATGTTGAACTTACTGCTAACGCATACACTGCGATGCTGAGTGCGCCAGCGAGTACATAGGCATACGCGTACCGTAGCTGCTGTCGTCGATATTCTCGTGTCTTTTGCATTACCTTACCCCCATTACATACACGATCGTAAAGATAAAGATCCACACAATATCGAGAAAGTGCCAGAACACCGCGAATAGGCCGAACTTACGTAAAATATCTTCTTGACGGCCCTGACGATACAATGCCCAGATAAGCACTGCGGCCCAAACAAGCCCGATTGTGATGTGAAGTCCGTGCGTACCGACAAGCGTGAAGAATGCCGATAAGAACGCGCTTGCCTGTGGCCCATTGCCCTCAGCGATAAGCTTGCCAAATTCCGTAAGCTCCATTGTTAAGAATGCAATGCCGAGTGCGATTGTTGCGCCAAGATACATTACGAATTCTTTTTTGCGCCCATTGTGAATGGCGAGATTTGCGAGGCCACATACATAGCTGCTAGTTAGTAGAATCAACGTTTCAACAAGCACAAAGCCCATCGAGAATAGCTCTGACCCACCTGGCCCGCCGTTTGTTGAGTTACGCAAGATCATATAGGTTGCGAACAAACTCGTGAAGAGCATACAGTCGGTCATCAGGTAGAGCCAGAAGCCGAGCTGTGCTTTATCGCGCTTCGCAATCATTTCTAGTGCTTTGCTCATGCCCTTGCCTCCTTGTCCATCTTCATGACTTCGGCTGCAGGGATTGTGTACTCTGTAAAGTCGTCCATAGTACGCATAATAATCATGGCGACGACTGCGATAAATGTTAGGATCACGAGCCACCAAATATGCCAGATAAGTGCGCCACTGAGCACGAAAGCTGTCATGCCTATGATAAATCCAAATGACGTATTCTTTGGCATTACGATATCTTTGTACTCGTTATCCTTAGGGAGCTTCACACCCTCTTGCTTTTGATACCACCATTCGTCGACACGGCTCACCTTTGGAATGATTGCGTAGTTATAGAACGGCGCAGGGCTTGGCACAGACCATTCAAGCGTACGCCCGTCCCATGGGTCACTGGTCGCGTGCAACTCTTTGCGCTTCCAAACACTATAGGCGATTTGTAGCACCTGGCAGGCGATACCTGCACCAACAAATACCACACCAACCGCGCTCACAATGAAGAAGGGTATCCAGCTTGGGTCACTGTAGTTATCAAGACGACGTACCGCGCCCATAAGCCCAAGTGCATAGAGTGGCATAAATGCGAGCAGGAAGCCAACTTGCCAGAAGTACGCAGCAGCCTTGCCGAGACCCTCGTGCAAACGGAAACCGAACATCTTTGGGAACCAATACGTAATCGCTGCGAGATAGCCGAATACAACACCACCGATAATCACGTTATGGAAGTGGGCTACGAGGAAGAGCGTATTATGTACCTGGAAATCGATTGCAGGCACAGCCATTAGCACCCCTGTTACCCCACCAATAGTAAAGGTGACCGCGAAACACATAAACCACACCATTGGCGATGCAAAACTAATGCGCCCGCGATACATCGTAAAGAGCCAGTTGAATAGCTTAACGCCTGTCGGTATGGCAATAATCATTGTCATGATGCCAAAGAATGCATTAACATCCGCACCCGCGCCCATCGTAAAGAAGTGGTGCTGCCAAACTACAAAGCTGAAGAACATGATAGCTACCAGTGCTATTACCATGGTCTTATAGCCAAAGAGTTTTTTACGACTGAAGGTTGCGACAACTTCGCTAAAGACACCGAATGCTGGCATTACCAAGATATAGACTTCCGGATGGCCCCAGGCCCATATCAGATTAATATACATCATTGGGTTACCACCCCCCATGCTCGTGAAGAAATGCATGCCCATAAGGCGGTCGAGCGAGAGTAATGCGAGGCTTGCTGTAAGCATTGGGAATGCAATCATGATGAGTACAGTCGTGACCAAAACACTCCACACGAAGATTGGCATGCGCATGAATGTCATACCTGGGGCACGATGCTTCAGAATCGTTACGAAGAAATTAATGCCACTCAGCAAACTACCAATACCCGCAATCTGCAGCGACCAGATCCAATAGTCTACTCCTGGTCCAGGACTATACTGGAGTTCTGTAAGCGGCGGGTAGCCAAGCCAGCCGCCGATACTGAAGCCGCCGAATATTAATGATCCGTTCACTAAGATCATACCCGCAAAGAACAGCCAGAAACTGACAGCATTTAGGAACGGGAACGCTACATCGCGTGTGCCAATCATCAGCGGCACGGCAATGTTGAACAGTGCAAACATCAGCCCCATCGCCACAAAGAAAATCATGATAACACCATGCGAGGTAAATACCTGCTGATACGTATCAGTACTGAACAGCTGGCTTCCGCCCGGGCCCCCTAAGGCAGTTTGCGAACGAATCATTAAAGCATCAAAAACGCCACGCATCAGCATAATAATCGCCACGCTGCCATACATGATACCAATGCGCTTCGCGTCTACGGTCGTGATCCATTCACGCCACAAATAGCCCCACTTCTTAAAGTATGTAAGAGCAG
>DATIJR010000035.1:0-6114 GCA_035478455.1 Patescibacteria group bacterium
GAAATTCTGCGCACAAAAGACAGTTGGCAGTCGTCGAAAGCTTTAGCGAACGCCGATGACTTTGCCGGTAAAGCGCTCGTTATGATCGGCACCGAAGACAAAGTGATTCCTTGGGGCGTTATTGGTGCGCTCACCACTGCTTTTAAACAATCGGCAAGCGAAACTCGTATTGAAGTCCTTAGGGGCGTCGCCCATGAACTTCCTACCTGGATTCCCGAACATGAAACCGTTTGCGGGCAATTGTTCGAATATTTGGTTAACTGATTCGTTCATTAAGCCGCGTAAAAAAGCCCTCAATAACTGAGGACTTTTACTGCCAAAGTATCGCGTTAAGGCAAAAGCAAGTTGAACATGTATGTTTCGTCGCCAGGTGCGCGGTCCAAGATTCGCACCACGCCCACAGCACCTTGGTAGGCGCCAGTAGCGCTGATGACTAATGCCGGATAATCATGTTGCGAAGTCAGAAAAATCGCATGTCCGGTAATTGTTCCATCAGCTAGGGTGAATGTGGCCTGACAATCCAGCAAAAGATCCGTGGTTGTGAATCCTGCGACCGTACAATCAATGGCTCCAGTACCGGCCAGATGACCACTGGTATCCTTGAGGGTTTCACGAATAGTTACTGGCTGGCCTGGAAGTGGCGGCATGGTGACATGCGTCAAATCCACGACGGCTGTGCTAGGATCACTCACCAAAGTAAATTGTTTGAATGAAAGTGCGCTCGCAGTGCTGCTTGCAAATAATGGCGCGAGTAACATCGTTACGCTAAATATGGCGCTTAACAATACTTTTTTCATGGTACCCCCTATGTTATATCTCAATTCTACAACGCTGCGGCGCGATAGACACTACAAATGGATGTACAAAAGCCAGTCGCGCGTGCCATCAGCGTGTAAGCCGGGCGTAGTTACCTGGCCGGAGGCATCAACAGTCGCTGCTTGTGTCAATGTCGCATCGGTTGGGTCAACCCAGGTAGCCGTGAAACCAACGGGCAATCGAGCGAGATTAAGCGTAATCGTACGAGCGTTGGTATTGCCCGTGTTGGTCGGAACGTAGACCACTGTTTGCGACTTGTCGGGTGTTTGAGCGGCGGTTACGTAGTCATTTTGAAGTACATCAAGGCTTGAGTTGCTCGTAAGTTTCGTGCCGCGACCAGCCGTAACTACCGGTGTTGTTTCGTCGGGCACTAATAGTTGCCAGTTCAAATTACTAAAGAAATTGCGGTTCTTTTGCATCTGTGTAATCCACGGGGTGTCAAGGCGATTTTGCCAGCCACTCAAGAATTGCCAGTCTTGCGAACCAGTAAACTCGCCTGCCGCGCCACTGGTAAGCGACCAGAGTTGTTGTCGGCGTAATGTTTCGTTCGTTGTGGCCGGACCACCATAGTTGTCTTCGCCTTCGTAGTTCCCCTCACCGAAAAGCACGGGTCGTGGATCGCGAGCACTTGGTGCGCGGTCGTAAGCTTTCAAAACATGTTGGTACGTTGGCGTGTAGGTATATGCAAAGTTCCAGTTGGCTATCGCTTCATAGGTACTTACTTCGGTAGTAATCGTCTCGTTGTTTAGTTGTGTCGAGAACGGCTTATTATTTCCGGTTGACCGAATACCTGAAAGCATGTTGGTGAATTCACCGTTTACCGTGTTGTCGTAGCCGTTGTAGTCGCCACCGGCCATCCACACAATGTTCGGATAGCTTGCATAGCGCGTCGCGACTATTTTGCCATATGTGAAGCTATCAGCAGTTGATTTGTGGTAGAACGCACCGCCGGAGAGCGTATTCCATCCATCCATTGGATACAAGAAGGCAGTAATGCCATGATTCTTGAGGATGGTCAGATAGTTGTCCATACGCGTCCAGTACGCTTCATTGAAATTCGTAATGTTACCACCGACGAACGGCAAAATACCGTCATAGGTTGAGCCGTTAGTGGCGGCGCCGTTACCAGGACCACCGACCATTGATACAATCGCCGCGTTGAATCCGTGGCTCTCGCGGTTAGCAGCCCACTGCTCAACTTGTGCAGGCGACAGATCGGGGAACATTGCCCAAGGAGAATCACCCTTTACAAGCATTGGCGCGCCGGTTTGATCCAGGAAATAACGGCCGTTCGAAGAAATACTTCCTACGTATTGCGTGGTTGGTGCGACATTATTAACTGTTACAGTCACGACCGTACTAGTGGTCTTGTTGCCAGCAGCATCCCATGCTACCGCTGTTAATGATACCGTCCCGTTCGGGACTATCGTCGTGTTCCAGGAGACGCTATAGGGAGCAGTAGTTACTTCAGTACCGACTTGTGTGGTGTCTGTATAAAATGTAACACCTGCTACCCCCGTATCATCACTTGCATCGGCACTTATTGTTACCGCACCCGACACTGTTGCAGCCTGCGCGGGCACAGTAATGGCAACGGTTGGAGGTGTCGTGTCCACAGGAGGGGCTTGGTTATCGACAGTAACGGTCACCTCGGCATAGGCGGTGTTGCCCGAGGCGTCGTAGGCCGTAGCCCGGATAGTGTGCGTGCCATTTGGTATCGTGGTGGTGTCGAGTGCAATGCCATATGGCGAGGTGGTATCGGTAGTACCCTGCTGCGTCCCGTCAACCGAGAAAGCAACGCTGCTTACTGCAATGTTATCTGAAGCAATTGCCAATACAGGAATCGTCCCTGTTACAGTTGCTCCATCAACCGGTGCAGTAAGAGAAACAGTTGGGGCGGTCGTGTCCGGATCAGGAGTAACCGTCGCCGATGTAGTTGCTTGTCCACCTGCACCGCTACAAGTCAACGTATAGGTGGAAGGCGTTACAAGACCACTTACCACTTGTGAACCGCTCACCGCTTTGGCGCCGCTCCAACTACCCGAAGCCGTACAACCAGTTGCATCGGTGCTCGTCCAATCAAGCGTCGAGGAACCTCCAGCTGGGATTGCCGTCGGTGTTGCAGTGAGCGAAACGGTAGGCACTGGTGGTGGTGCGAGCGTCGTAGCCGATACCGCATTGCTGTCAGAGCTCGTATTACCCGCAGCGTCATAGGCACGAACAGTGTAGGTATATGCGGTGCTGGCATTCAAACCGGTGTCTTGATAGGTCGTTCCGGCTACGCTGGCTTGCAAGGTGCCATTGCGATATACGCGATATCCAGTGACGCCAACGTTATCAGTTGCTGCTGCCCAAGCTAAATTGATTTGACTTGCACTCGCCGCCATAGCGCTCACACCGGATGGAACCGATGGCGCAACAAGATCTGCCGTTGGCTGCATGAGATCCTGTACTTCGGCTTGGTTCAAAGCCCGCGCATACAGCCAGGTGTCATCGACTTGCCCGCTTGAGTACTCCCCGCTCATTTTTCCGATGTTAAAAGCCGTTGTATTGGTGGTGGTTGTAGTGCCGACCGTACCACTGAAAGTTAGCGTTTTTTGCACACCATCTACATATGCCTTCAAGCGATTTGCGTTCCCTGTTTGCGCTCCATCAAACACCAAGGCTATGTGGTGCCAAGCGGTGTCGTTCAACGTGATCGTGCCATACGCACTCGAGCCCTTACTCATATCAAAATAAATTTTGCCATCACTATAAGCTTCGATGCCGAGATCTTGATTGCTCGCTTGTTTGCCCACAAACACTTTGGCACCAGCCGCCGAACGTTTCATCCAGGTGGCAAGCGTTACTTGGCTTACGTTGTTTATTTGCGTGATGTTGCCAAGCGCGACATTGTCGCTGCCCTTAAAAGTCAAGGCGTTATTGATCTTGCCTGCACCCCAAGTCGGCGTACCCGCAATAGTACCGACATGGCCATTACCACTGTTATCGGTGAGCGTCGTACCGGTGGTTTGATCAAAGCTCCAGTGCGCTACTAACTGCGCGTTTGAAGGAAGTGCCGAAACCAATCCTACGCCAGTCGCGACAACGACAAGCACGGCGAGTAGTTGCAAACTTACCTTATGACTTGCCCAGGCGCTCCATTTTATAAACATGCGCTTTGTCCCCATAATCGTTTCCTCTCCCCGTCATCCCTATATTGAGTGCATTTTTACAAAATCTACAGCCAATAGCAAGCAGAATATTAAATTTATATTAATACACCTATGCCGTTGTGCATAAGTATATGACACCGAACCTTAATAGCGGTTCGTACTAAATCTTCTCAGTATTATAAAATCAGACATACGAGCATGCACTACTGGCGCTCGGTCTAACTACTGAGCGTTTTCCAGCAATATGCCGGTAGCATGCCCAAACATAACGAGGCCGCTAGAACCTCTTCCGGGGATGCCCTGGGCCTCACTAAAGTTAGCAAGCTTTTCATCAAACTCTCTTGGGGAAACATCTAAAGTAGGATAAAGGTCGTCCAAAGTTCCTTGGCTTGATAAGGCGATAACGCCCGCACGGATATCGCTCGGTACATCCAGAGCAGTTTCAGGGGTCTCGTTGAATTGAATCACGTTGTTAGTTACGAACGACGTAACGCATTTTCCGAGGAAAACATTGCTTCTGGTGTCCGCGGAAGGATACATATGTCGGATAAGCGACCGGCGATAGAAGCGAGCTTGTTTTTCTGGCTGGCCAGTCACATCGGCAACTTGTGAGGTACTTAGTCCTAGGCCAAGAAAGGCTAAGGCGTTAACGTGCCTGTGATTCATGTCCCAGTCAACAGCTTCCGGATCCAGCTTGGCAGTCACTCCGTAACATTCTAGCTCAGTAATGATGGCGTCATCCTGCCAATTTTTACCGTCGATGGTAACGCTCGGACACTGTTGAGTTAGCAGATTAGCAAATGGTTTAAACGGTCTTGTAGCAGTGATCTTTTTCATAATGTGTAAGCCTCAGGGGTGCACTATCCCCATATCAAGTACCAAAATAAAATGGCTCATCCGGCACATAGCCTATTGGAAAACGTGCATGATATCGGGTTCGATCAGCAGCCTCTTTGAATGACATGTTATCCTTTAAGATTAGCTCGCGCAGTAGCATCTCTTCGGCAGTTACCACAATAGATGAATTTCCGCTTGCGACCCCTAGTTCTGGAGTGACTACATTACCCTCGTATACGCGTGCGTCATAAAGAAATCCCGAATCATCACTTATGTCATTACGCATTACTTTCCAAACATCACAGCATGGTGTCTGATCTTGATTCCATACATAAGCGAGCACCATGCCCGCATTTTTAAAGTAGCCAGTGTCAGCCTTCAGCAAAGAAGCTATATACTGCTCGATCACTCCTGGTTTACTGCGGGAGAAAGCTTTTTCAAGCAGACCATCATCTTTGGCGGGATAAGCCACAACAGGCATACCGCCGACCTTGAATGACAGTGGTAAATACTGTTTGGTAAGCGTGCTACCATCCTCGGCGAGCAGTAAGGCATCGCCCGTTTGCCATGTGTTAAGAAATAATTGGCGCATCGAATCAGCGTACAAATTATCTTCAATTTCTATGTACAATGGGTCAGGCTTAAGGCGATATATGCAAACCGTGCTCTCAAAGATAAGTATTTCATTCCTTATCCTAAAGTTGTCGGGTGATACGTATTTAACCCTTAAATTCTGCTGCGTAAGTTCACTGTTGTCAGTCCATGAGCTAAACTTTCGATGGTTGGTAATTTGCTTGATGGGCGTGTTATGTGCCACAAACTTTTTGCGAATATTTTCAGCTTCGGCCATCGAAAGAAACTCATTTAGGTTGCCAATCTCAAAAATATTGATCTCTTTTGCTTCGGCTGATCGAAGACTTGCGTCGATAATTGCAGCAATTACTTCTTCCCTGTTTGTGAAGTTTTTTATCATAGTTGCTTCATATTATAACAAACCTTTAGGATCACTCCTCGAGAAGACTTCTCCTTTTGCGCGTAGCAGAACAAGATTCTGCATGCGTTTTGTGTTTGTATTGGCAAGTCCGGGCTACTCTCGGATTGCCGCAGGCAATCCTCCACCTACCGGTTCAAGTCTCTCGCCGTAAGTAACCATAGCAAAAAATACAAGCAAGGGCGATAAGAAGTAGGGTGGTGCTATGCTTTTTAGTTATTTTCATACATGTCTAGATTATGCATGACTGCTCAAGAGACCAATGTCTCGGGCATATTGTAATGAGGTATGACGGCGGCGACTGAACGATTTTCC
>DATIJR010000036.1:0-4658 GCA_035478455.1 Patescibacteria group bacterium
AGTAAAAGAACCGCAAATTGTACGTCAGCTCATTGGCGTGACTGGGCAATATGCATCAGTTGACGACAAACTCTCAGCAATTGAAAATCTTGTGATTTTTGGTCGTTTGCTTGGCCTAAGTCGCAAAGAAGCAAAGGCAAAGGCCAACGAACTTCTTGAGGAGTTTGGCCTCACTGACGCCGCGAAGCGTCCGCTCTCGAAGTTCTCTGGTGGCATGCGCCGCCGTCTCGACCTCGCCGCAAGTTTGATTGCACAACCACCACTGATCTTTTTGGACGAGCCAACAACTGGGCTCGATCCACGCACCCGCAACCAGATGTGGGACACAATCCGACGTCTCGTCAAGAGTGGCTCAACGATTCTTTTGACTACGCAGTATCTCGAAGAAGCGGACCAGCTTGCTGATCGCATCGCGGTAATCGATAAAGGCCGCGTAGTTGCCGAAGGCACGCCAAACGAACTTAAGCGTTCAATCGGTGCCGCGACACTGCAGCTACAAATTAGCAGCGAAGCTCATATTGCTGAAGCGCGAAGTATCATCGAAAAGGTGCTTGGCGTAAAAACTCAGAATCCAGAACCAAAACTCATCACTGCGCCAATGAAAGATCCAGACACAGTAACTGATCTGCTTGTAGCATTGAAAAAGTCGAGCATTAAACTCGATGAAGTAAGCGTGCAAAAGCCATCGCTTGACGAAGTATTCTTTGCGATCACCGGCAAAGAGAAAAATGCAAAGAAGGGAGAAAAATAATGGAAGCCGCTACGACTATCATTCCAGGCGAGCAACGTGAGCTCAAAAATCACATCAGCCTAAAGCGAACAATCCAAAACTCAATCACAATGGCAGGGCGTGGCCTGATTAAAATGCGCCGCAATCCAGAGCAGCTTTTCGATGTTGTCTTCCAGCCAATCTTGTTTACGGTGATGTTCACCTACCTATTTGGTGGGGCGATCGCTGGCGATGTTGCGAGCTACTTGCCACTAATTATCCCTGGTATTCTTGCCCAGACAATCGTTACAGCGTCGGTGGTGACGGGTACACAGCTGCGTGAAGATATGGATAAAGGCATCTTCGACCGCTTCAAGTCTATGCCAATCGCCCGTATCGCACCCCTTGCCGGTGCGTTGATGGCTGATGTGATTCGTTACGTTATCGCAACAACACTCACGTTCATTATGGGTATGATTATGGGCTTTCACCCTGGCGGTGGAGTACTAGGCGTGCTTGGCGCGAGCGCATTGCTCATTGCATTTGCATGGTGCCTAAGTTGGATTTTCGCCTTCTTCGGGGTTATTGCTCGCTCAGCCTCAAGTGTGCAGGGTATTTCGATGATTGTATTGTTCCCAATGACATTCCTCTCGAACGCATTTGTACCTGTCGATACGCTGCCTGGTTGGTTGAAATGGTTTGCTACCATGAACCCAATTTCACACCTGATTACTGCGATTCGCGACCTCGTAAATCACGGTGCTATCCATGGTGACTTCTGGCTTACTGTTTTAGGGGGAATCGTTATCATCGCGATATTTGCGCCACTGACAGTTCGTGCGTACATGCGCCGAGCATAGTAAAGTCCAATCTCAATAAACGCCGCTACTATGTATGCGGCGTTTATTTTTTGCGTGATTATTACAATATCTGCCCAGAGCTGCTTATGGTAGTATTGAGGGACATGAGGGACGAGATTTTAGATATAGTGAAGAGCATAGCACCGAGCGATGAGGCTGAACGCTTGCACATCAACGACGTGGTGAGTTGGGTGCAAGGTCCGAACGATCTTTTTAGAATTGCAAAGCCCGATAATCCACCGAAACATCTCGTCTCGTATTTTGTCGTCTTTGATCCTAGGGCTAAAAAGCTTCTCCTCGTTGATCACGTCAAAGCAAATATGTGGCTACCAAGTGGTGGCCATGTTGAAATCGACGAGCATCCTCGCGAAACGGTGCGACGCGAAGCGATGGAAGAGCTAGAGCTCGTCGCTGATTTCGGCATTATCGGCGAAGCTCCAGCATTCATCACCGTGACTGAAACACGAGGCCCGGGCACCCACACCGATGTAAGCCTATGGTATGTGATTGCAGGCGATAGCACCGCAGAGCTGAATTACGACACGCGTGAGATGCGCGGGCTTAAGTGGCTCGACTTTGACGAGGTCTTATTGATGGACGGCCGGCTCCTTGATCCACACATGAAACGATTTATACGTAAATTTGAAGGAATGCTCGGTGAGTAACCTTGTTGTATTGTATGGCCCACCGGCGGCAGGCAAAACGACCATAGGCCGCGACTTAGCTGCGCTCACTGGGTATCGTTTTTTCTTTAATCACTTGACGGTCCCTGCAGCAAAAGCAATCTTTCCAGATGCGCATCAGCCGCAACCAGACAAACGGTACACACAGTTACTGCACAAACTACGCCTTGATTGCTTAAATGTCGCTGCAGAAGCTGGCTTCGATACAATCTTCACGATTGCCTACTCAGGAGCCCGCGATGATGGATTTATGCAAGAAATCGCCGACACGTTTTTATCTCGGGGTGGGCGAGTGCAATTCGTTGAGTTACACGCACCAGCCGAAGTATTATTAAGTCGGGTTGCAAATGCCGATAGGGCCGCACTAAAACTACGCAAAGTAACAAACCCTGCGCATTTACAAGAAATACTTGATGGCCGCAATATGTTTGAATCAGTGAAGTTTAGTAACATACTACGGCTTGATACGAGCGCACACTCGCCAGCAGAATCAGCGCATATAATTGCGGCAGTGCTGAGTAAGACAGTTAGCTAATAAAATATCACCCACATTTGCGGGTGATATTTTATATGATGATTGCTAATATTCAGCAATAACAATCTTCTTCTGGCGCATCATCGTCTGAGTTGCCTCGGGGCCTTTAGCGAGAAGTTCGCCGAGATTCTCTGGAACTATTTGCCAGCTCATGCCAAACTGGTCTTTACACCAACCGCATTGCTCGGCCTCTGGCACGTGTGATAGCTTACTCCAGTAGTAGTCAATCTCTTCTTGGTCTTTACAAGTAATGGTGAATGAAATCGCTTCGTTAAAAGTAAACACTGGGCCGCCATCGAGACAAATAAAATCTTGACCATCAAGGGTAAAGTTACCGTTAATGACTTTGCCGCCCATGCCCTTAAAATGCTCGTCGAGCGATTCATCTGGGTACATCTCAATGTGGTTAATGCGCGAGTTTGGAAATACCTCTACGTAGTAATTCATTGCCTCTTCTGCGTTCATATTGAACCATAAACTAGGGGTGATTTTTTGACTCATAAGCCCTCCTTATATACTCCTAGTATACACGCTTACGCTTTGTCCTGGCTAACTTACGAGCTCAGCCAGCTTGCGTGCGGTGTTAACATTGCGCACCGTCATATATCCGTATAGCCCAGTACCGATAACCTTGAGCAGGCTGTACCGTGTTTGGTTTTTACGGGTCACAGTTGCGATGACGGCGCCTTTTACATACAGCATCTGTTCATTTGCTGAATTATAATTCAGCTGCATTGGCGCATCAGGTGTGTCAAGCTCTTCAAATAAATAAAGTACGTCAGATTTGTTGCCGGACTTATCTGGCTTTGGCGCATCATTGGTCCACTCTGGTGGGATCGCCGCAGCAATGGCCTGAATCTGTGGGCCAGGTATGACAAGCGTAGGGATAGCAAACTTGAAACGACCTTCAAGCGCTTTTTGGATCTCGTGCCGGCTCGGCACATCGGCATGCGTGCCGACAGCGTTGCCGGAATTGATGTAGGTAACAACATCAGTGAATCCCAGCGATTCAAGAACTTGGCGAAATTCAGCGTTAGGCACTTTGTGGTTACCGCCAACATTTACACCCCGAAGAAGAATTGCATATTTCATAGAGAAATTATATCAGATTGGATAGGGAGAATTGACAAAGTCCTTATGTTGCGATATAACTAAACGCATAAAGCATTTGAGTCTACGTCACGAATAGGCGAGCTGGGCGCGAAATACGTCACGGAAGCAAACCGTAAAATACGCAAACCGAAATCGCAGCAGTGCTGTATGCGTCGGCGCCAAGTGCCTTACCTCAGTAATGAAGTAGGGAATAAGGATGGGACCGCGGAAAGAGTCTTTTTTATTCTCCTTTCGTTCCTTAGCTAACTACTATTAGTGTTATCTAAAGGAGCATTGAATAATGAAAAAGACTCTTACGACACCACGTCGCCCAAGCGGGTTTAATGAGTATCTACCAAGCGAACAAATCGAGTTTAATCGCTTACTCGATATTATTCGCCGTACCTACGAAAAGTATGGATACGCCCCAATCGACACGCCAGATATCGAGCTGTCTGAGGTGCTGCTCGCAAAAGGCGGTGGCGAGACTGAGCAGCAGATTTACCGATTCGAGCGCGGCAAAAATGACCTAAGCTTGCGGTTTGATTTAACTGTACCACTTGCGCGCTATGTTGCCGAGCACGAAGGCCAGCTCGTATTTCCATTCCGTCGCTATCACATTGGTAAAGTGCACCGTGCAGAGCGCGCACAGGCTGGCCGCTTCCGCGAGTTCTACCAGTGTGATATTGATGTAATTGGCTCAGAAAGTCCTCTTACTGACGCTGAGTTCCCTGCGGTTATCAACGAAATTTTTGATCAGTTTAACTTTGGTGAATTCA
>DATIJR010000037.1:0-3668 GCA_035478455.1 Patescibacteria group bacterium
TGCGCCACTGGCTGAGCCACTTGCACTGGCGGCGCCATAAATGCAGCCGCAGCAACTTTAAGCGAGCTCGAGAAGCCAGTAAGCCCCTGAGGCGGAGTTGGCATTTGTAAAACTTGACCTGGTTCGATCAAATTTGGATCACTGATTGCGTTTGTCACCAGAATATCATTCACCGTCGTACTATGCGCATCGGCAATCGCGGTAAGCGTGTCACCCATTTGCACCGTCACTGCTGGTGTTGATACTGTTTTTGCTGGCTCAGTTTTTGCCGAAGCGTCAGGCTGAGCAGCTGTGTTTGTGATAGTACTGTCCGCATAAGCATAATGCCCATACGACAGTGTGGCAGCAAGAATAATCGCCAGTGCTGCCACCGACCTTGCTATACGCATTGTTATCTCCTAAGATTACACCCCCACGGATAGGCAACTGTAGTCAATTACACGTGGATTTTGTGTACTGAAATGCCCCTAAATTAAGACGGGATTCAAAAAACACATCTTTAATATTATCAAATCATAGTGTTTATGTCAATCTTAAGCACGCTATGGGTAGCGGTTTACAGAGGTAGCTAGCGAGCTAACGCAATAGCTCATTGTATGTGAAATCTTCCCTCAACTCTCGACAAATCGAGCATTTCTTGCTATAATTAACAAGTTAATCAATGTTGGGAGGCCTAAAAAGCCGTTTGAACCACAGAAAGGATATATCCTCTATGGCTAAAAAAGCCGAATTACTAGAGCAAGCTGCAGAGCTAAAGCTTGAGGTTACTGAAAAGAACACTATCGCTGAAATCGAAGCAGCAATCGCTGGTGCTGAAAACCACGAAGTACGCGAAGCTGTTGTCGCTAAGGCCGGCAAGCGCAGCCAGAAGTCACTTGAAGAAGCTGAAGAAAAAGCTGAAAAAGAAGCTCGTAAAGAAGCTGGCGACACAACTCCACAGGGTGACGCTGAAGCAAACATCACAAAGGGTCCAGCGCCAAAGACTCGTTCTAAGCTCGAGCGCCGCGGCAAGAACTACCGCAAGGTTGCTGAAAAGCTTGAAGCAGGCAAGACCTACAACCTCGCTGAAGCATTGCAACTTGCAATCGACACCAACCCTGTAAAGTTTGACGCAAGTGTTGAACTTCACATCCGCCTTGGCGTTGACCCACGTCAGGCCGACCAAAACATCCGTGCAACGGTTGCGTTGCCAAACGGTACTGGCAAGAACATCCGCGTTGCCGTATTTGCTCCAGAAGCTGAAGCTAAGAAGGCTCAAGCAGCTGGCGCTGATATCGCTGGTGACGAAGAATTCTTGAAGCAGCTCGACAAAGAAGAGCTGAACTTCGATGTTCTTATCGCTACTCCTGCATACATGCCAAAGCTTGGTAAGTACGCACGTTTACTTGGCCCTAAGGGTCTTATGCCAAACCCTAAGAGCGGTACCGTTGCTGCAGACGTTGCGAAAGCAACTACTGAAGCAAAAGCTGGTAAGGTTGAATACCGTGTTGACAAGCAGGCAACCGTTCACCTTAGCATCGGTAAAGTAAGCTTCGGTCTTGAAAAGCTCACCGAGAACGCAAACGCATTCTTCGCAAGCCTCCAGAGCCAGAAGCCAAGCAGCCTTAAGGGCGGCTACGTTAAGTCTACTGCCATTACAACAACTATGGGCCCTGGCATCAAGCTAGAGAACCAAGTTAACTAGTAGCAACTCAAATAGATGGAAATCGCTCCTCCAAGTCGGGGAGCGATTTTATTTGCTAGTAATCAGATTTATCGTACACGCACACTTCTTCACTAAAACTTTGGCCTTGCTCGATCATATCCAGCGAAACTTGAGTCGTGTGAAAAAGCCGCTCTTTGCCGAGAAGCTCTTCGCGCGTCAGCCACACGCTTTCGCCACCAGACCACTCATGTGCAGTCGGCAAATTATCAACTTCAGCGAGCAGCAACGTAAACAACTTATCTTCTAGAACGACACCATTCGACAGTGTATCAATTAAGCGCTGCACGCCAGCGACGGCAAAATCAGCGATAACACCCGTTTGTTTCTTAAGCTCGCGCGCAGCAGACTGCCGAATTGGCACACCGCGCAGCATTGGCGCACTTGCAATGCCCCAATAATCTCGAAACGGCTCACGCGTGCGCTTATGCGCAAGATAGTAGGTCTCGTCATTCACCTTTGACCGAACAACCAATAGCATCGAAGCTTTCGGCCCCGCAATCTCGCGCCCAGTAGATTCATCCAGCCTATTTGCGAACTCTTTACCCTCGGCAGTCAGTTCATATGCACCATCGACCGCCTTAAACACCAGCTTTTTGCGCAGCAACGTTGCTAGGTGGTATTTAAACCGATCACCCTCAAGATTTGTTGGTCGGAGCAACTCACTGTAGCGCGCTCGCGTTGCATTACGAAGCGTATATAAAATACTCGCTTGGACCACATGAAGACTATTACCATCCATACAATATATTATAACAAAATCTAGGGTATAAAATCTCCCTAGATTTATCCATAAGCAATCTTTATACTGATATCAAATTATCGACACAGGGGGAAACTATGGGAAAACCAAGGGCAGAAGTGCAATATCTGTCTCTCGCCAAGCAGATTCTAGAAGAAGGCGAACCAACCGACGATCGTACTGGCGTCGGCACGCTCGATTTATTTGGCGAACCGCAAATGGCATATGACTTACGCGAGGAATTTCCACTCCTAACATCAAAAAATGTCGCCACCAAAGCAGTTCGCAGCGAGCTCGCCTGGATGCTCCACGGTGACACAAACCTCCGCTATTTAGCGGAACATGACAACCATATTTGGGACGAATGGCCGTTTGTCGCATACCTCAAAAAGACCAACCAAGCCATCCCGGAGCAGGGCAGCGAAGAATGGAAATCAGCAAAAGATAATTACCTGCAGAAAATTAAAGATGATGCCAACTTTGCCGAAGAATATGGCAATCTCGGTCCAATCTACGGCCACCAATGGCGCGCATGGGCAGATTACGATAACAATCCAATCGACCAGCTCCGTATTGCGCAAGATCAAATCCGAAGCGGCAAAGCCTCGCGCCGTATTATTGTCAGCGCGTGGAATGTCAGCGATCTCGATGAAATGAGCAAAGCGGGACTGCCACCATGCCATACGCTTTTCCAGTTCAACGCATCGAACCAAACCGACCCTAAAACAGGCAAAAAATACCTCGACATGAAAATGTATCAGCGCAGTGCCGACTGGTTTCTTGGCGTGCCATTTAATATGGTGCAGTATGCAATGCTACTTTCAGCAATGGCACAGACCACAGGCCGTACACCACGCTACTTTTACCACACATTCGGTAGTGCGCATATTTACAAAAATCACATTGAGCAAATCAAAGAACAGCTTTCGCGTGCGGACGATCTCTATGATGCGCCGCGCCTAAAACTAAACCCAGATATCACCGATATTGGTGATTTTGAAGCAGAAGACTTCAAGATCGTAGGATACAAACACCATCCGAGCATTAAGGGCCAAGTCGCGATTTAGCGACGAGCGTAGGTAACAAAGTCGTAGGCGTATTTATTGCGGTCATCTGCAAGATGCGCCTCGCGCGAAACTTCGCGCCAGCTATCATCAAGCTCTGGGAAAAATACCTCAGCTTGCGGGAACGACGCGCGAACTTCAGTTGCATACACAACGTCAG
>DATIJR010000038.1:0-14234 GCA_035478455.1 Patescibacteria group bacterium
TATGGTTACAACATTAGTAAGATTTTCAATGTAACCCCGAATCAGGTAGAAATTGAGGCGCCGTCAGAGACGCCAGAGCTTACTATCTATAGCTGTGACATTACTGGATCCGCTACTGGTCGTGTTGTAATTGTCGCTGAGCCGATGGGTAAGGTTGCCCTGAATAGCAGCCAACAGACAGACTAAAACTAACTGAGATCTTGCTCGATATAGCCAAGTGTACCCTTTGCCCATTCAACGATTGAGGCTGAGTAAATTTTATCACCATGGAGAATATCTTCACGCGACACGAGCGCATATGCTTCGATTTCTTTGCTATCGATGAGAACATGGTTGAGCGTGCTAGCGCCCACCCGACTCTCAAAGATAAATTGATAGGTCTGCGCAATCTCGCTCACCCTGTTTACAATGAGCCGAAAATCAAGCTTATCTATACTCACCGGTAAACCCACCTCTTCACGAGTTTCGCGTACTGCGGCCTGGCGAGGGGTTTCACCGGCATCAATAATACCACCGGGGAATGACCAATACTTTTTATAGTGCGCTTTTACGATGAGGACGCGTCCATTTGCATCATACAGTGCAACGCCCGCGCTGGAGGCACGCTTTTCAAGGCGAGCCAGCCAGCTAGAGAATTCGTTGCTACTGTAGTCGCTCATTATTTTGCAAACTCTACCGCCCTGGTTTCACGAATTACGTTTACCTTGATAGTTCCTGGGTACTGCATCGTACTCTCAATCTTGTTTGCAATATCGCGTGCAAGCTTGATTGCCGAGAGATCATCGACATTCTCTGGTTTTACAATTACACGAACTTCACGCCCAGCGCTGATTGCATATGCCTTATCAATACCCTTGAATCCGGTTGCGATGTTTTCGAGGTCACGCATGCGCTCAGCAAAGTTCTCGGCGCTAATGTTACGAGCACCAGGACGAGCAGCGCTGATTGCGTCACAGACACGCACAACGAGTGCTTCAGGTGTTGTTGCCTCAATGTCGTCGTGGTGAGCTTCGATTGCGTGCACGATTTCATCTGGCATGCCGGCTTTGCGGGCGAGCTCAGCACCAATGTGGTGATGCTTGCCCTCAACTTTGTGCGTTACCGCCTTACCAATGTCGTGGAGTAAGGTTGCGGTCTTCGTCACGCGTACGTTTGCGCCAATTTCCTACGCAATAAGCCCTGCCATGTGCGCCATTTCGGTACTGTGCATGAGCACATTCTGGCCGTAGCTTGTGCGATACTTAAGTTCACCAAGAAGCTGTAGTAATTCCTTTGGAATACCCGCCACGCCGACTTCACGAGCAGCATCTTCACCAGCACGAATAACATCTTTTTCAATTTGCTTTTCAGCTTTTGCAAATACTTCTTCGATACGACCCGGGTGAATACGGCCATCCTTCATGAGCATCTCAAGACCAATGCGTGCTACTTGACGACGGATAGGATCGAATGAGCTTAGTACAACCATACCCGGGGTGTCATCAACCAAGAAATCTACACCGGTGGCGCGCTGCATCGCTTGAATGTTGCGGCCCTCTTTACCGATAATGCGGCCCTTCATCTCGTCATCGGTCAGCTTCACTGCGGTCACGGTTCGCTCGGCCGTCACCTCACTCGCCATGCGCTCCATTGCGCCTACGATTACAAGCTGCGCCCGCTCTTCGGCATCATCAATTGCCTCTTTCTGCAATTTATCTACGAGACCCGTGAGATCATCCTTGATGTCACGCTCGGTCATCTGCATCAATTTATCTGCAGCATCCTGTTTCTTAAGCCCGGCGATCTTTTCCAACTTCTCTTGCTGGCGGCCGCGGATTTCGCGGATTTCACCCTTGAGCGATTCGACTTCGCTTTCTTCTTTGCGGAGCTTCTCGGCACGTTTATCAAGCTCGTCTAGTTTCCTGTCAAGGGTAGACTCGCGATCGGCAAGACGGTTCTCGAGCTTTTGCATTTCTTTGCGACGCTCTTGTTCGAGCTTTAGAGCATCGTCTTTTGCCTTTAATACAATTTCACTCGCTTTGTGCTGAGCCTTCGCCAGCTCTTTTTCAATCGTGTGCTGACCCGCAGCTACACGCTGTTTATCATAGGCGTATTTTCCACCCACACCTAAAAGTACACCAATCGCACCAATGATGGCTTCAATCATATTGTTTCCTTTCTTTAGCTATCCCAGCCAAGTGTTCATCTTAGCCGACAAGAATATCAAAGATAGCTATCGCAATAACATTAAATAAACGGATCATGGTCCGCAACAAAAACGGACTAGTTTAATTGTAGCACGTTCCTATTTGCGAGGCTGTGTAATATTCGCGTCGCCGCCGTACTCAGGCAGAACCATTTGATCGTCTTCGCCAGTGGCTAATCGACGCAAGCAATCATCTTGCCAAGTGTCACCTGTTGCCCCGACAATTGCAATATGCTCGGTAGAAGCAAAGGTATTGAGCACCGTCATGCCGATACGTAGGCCAGTGTAGCTACCTGGGCCACGGTTAACGCCAATGCCTGTAATATCTGCGAATGTTAATGATTGCTCGGCGAGTAGGTCGCGAAGATATGCGAGCATATCGCGAGCCAGGGTGCGGCCAGCTTCCCACTCATATGTATTCTTCGTGCCGTCATCACCCACAAATGTAATCTGTGCCGTCATTGCGCTGCTATCCCAAAGTAAAATCATGCTATCTCCTCAATTAATGCACGCGATCGATCGCCACCAGCAGCTAATTCTACGGTGCGTGTATCCTCGTTTGTTGCGGTAATTGTCATGCGGAGTGCATCTTTGGGTAGTACGTCTGCCACAATTTCACTCCACTCAATAATGGTCGCCGTTGCTGGATCGTGGACTGCTTCCATTAATTCAGCGCGCATAATCCCTGGATCGTTCAAGCGGTAGAAATCATAGTGTGCGAGGGTTATGCCCTGCGCCGTTTCGTAAACACGGCTCACTGTGAACGTTGGGCTCTGTACATCTTCGCTGATACCCATTGCGCGGGCCAAGCCTTTCGTAAAGGTAGTCTTACCTGCGCCAATGTCACCAATAAGTACAACCACTTCGCCGCCCATAATCCGAGCGCCAATTTGCGCCCCGAGTGCTTGCATTGCTTCAGCTGACTTCACCTCTATAATCATAGTGCTATCATACCACATTTTGCCCTAGCACTCATGGCCAGCATCGGGTACAATAGGCGTAAGCATTATGCGCATTTCAGATGACACACTGCGAAAACTTCTCATTGAGAATGACATCGCATCCGAAGAGCAGTTAAAGCCTCTCAAAGAAGAGGCTGTTCGAACAACACAAACTCTTCAAGATACCGTCATCAATAGCCATCTGATTACTGAAGCTGACCTTACTAAGTTGTATGCGACTTATGCTGATATCCCATATATTGAGATTGATCCGCATGATATCACCACAGAAACACTGAATCGTATTCCAGAGCGTATCGCACGCCAGTACGAAGCTGTCATCTTTAAGATTGACGAAGACGGGCGCATCCACCTTGCGATGGATGACCCAGATGATATCCAGGCCATAAGCTTCCTTGAAAAAGAAATCGGTACTAATGTAAAGATTTACGTCGCGCCACACGAGAACATTTTGCAATGTCTTGAGAATTACCGCGGTGACGTGAATGAAGAGCTAAATCAGGTTATTGATATTCAGCGTGAAGACGATGGCACGGCACAACAAATTTCTGAGGCTGACGTTGCCGAGAACTCACCAATTGCACAGACCGTCAATCTACTACTCGAGTACGCCATTCGCTCACAGGCATCTGACATCCACATTGAGCCACGAGAGAACTTTGTGCAGATTCGTTACCGTATCGACGGCGTGCTTAAAGAAGTGAACCAGTTGCCGCGTAACGTGCTCGGAGCACTTATTAGCCGTATCAAGATTTTGTCGAATCTAAAGATTGACGAACGTCGCGTGCCACAAGACGGCCGTTTTAAAATTAAGATTGCCGGTAAACAGTACGCGCTGCGTGTGTCTACTTTGCCTATTGCCGATGGTGAAAAGGTCGTGATGCGTATTCTTGATGAATCAAACCAGGCAGTCACGCTCCAACAACTTGGCTATTGGGGTCACTCTCTTAGTGTTGTCAGCGATGCAATGACCGAGCCGAACGGTATGATTCTTGTCACTGGGCCAACAGGTAGCGGAAAGTCTACTTCCCTGTTTTCGATTCTTACTATGCTTAACAAGCCGGATGTGAATATCTCGACTGTTGAAGACCCTGTTGAGTATAAGATTCCTGGCGTTAACCAGACTCAGACAAATGTAAAAGCAGGCATGACCTTCGCAAATGGTCTTCGCGCCCTCCTCCGCCAAGACCCGAACATAATCATGGTTGGAGAGATTCGTGATGGCGAAACCGCCAACCTGGGCGTCCAGGCGGCTTTGACGGGTCACCTCGTGTTTAGCACGCTTCACACCAACAACGCCGCGACATCTTTGCCGCGCTTGCTCGATATGGGTATTGAGCCGTTCTTGATTGCGAGCACTGTGAAGGCTGTCGTTGGCCAGCGTCTTGTGCGCCGTCTCTGCATGGTGTGTCGCCAGCAATATGCTCCAAGCCCTGAAGAAGTTGCCGAGGTTACCAAGCTGTTCAATTTACGCGGAACTCAAACTTTTACGTACATCCACGAGATGGAACTACAGGCAATGCAACAGCAGGTTGGCGGTGAAACACCAGCTGGCACTACCGAACAAACGATTGTATCGATGTGGCATGCGAATCCGGACGGATGCGATGAGTGCAACCATAGTGGGTATAAAGGACGCATCGGTATTTACGAGGTGCTCGGCGTAAGCATTCCTATTCAGAAAATGATTACGGCCAATGCGACGAGTGAACAGATTCAGGAGCAGGCTATTGCGGATGGCATGACAACTATGCAGACCGACGGTCTTGTGAAGGTACTTCGCGGCAACACTACGCTCGAAGAAGTCTTAAGGGTGACGCGCGAATAGCCTATGCCAAACTTTATTTACGTCGCCTCGAACAAACAGGGCAAATCACTATCCGGCACTCTTGAGGCTACCGATCGGTCAGCAGCGCTCAGTGCGCTGTCAAACCAGGGGCTCATTCCAATTGAGGTTAAAGAAGGTAGCTCCAAGAAGTCTACATCATCGTTTTTGAATGCACTTGGTGGTAACAAGGTTAAGAGCGATGATCTTGTGATGTTCACCCGACAGCTTAGTGCTATGGTATCAGCTGGGGTGCCCATCTTACGTGCACTCAATTCACAGCATGATCACACTGATAGCAAAGCGCTTAAAACAGTACTTTCGAGTATTATTAAAGACGTCCAAGGTGGATCGCAGCTAGCTGACACACTCGCGAAATACCCCAATACGTTCAGCGACGTCTACGTCAACATGGTGCGTGCTGGTGAGGCTGCCGGTATCTTGGATGAGATTTTAAAGCGACTCGCCTTGCAGCAAGAGAAAAACTCGATGATGCGCAAAAAGATTAAAAGTGCCATGACCTATCCGATGGTGCTTGTATTTATTACCATACTTGCCTTCTTTGGGTTGATGATTTTCGTGATACCACAAATTGGTAAAATCCTTACCGACCTCGGTGGTCCAGATGCGAAGCTGCCTCCACTTACCCAGGGCATGCTTGGCATTAGTGGTTTTCTTATCCACTTTGGCATCTTTCTCTTGCCGGTTATCGCAGGCAGCGTCTTCTTCCTGATGCGCTGGCTGAAAACTTCAGCAGGAAAGCGAGTCTTTCATACTATCGTCCTCAAAATTCCAATACTCCAGCCAATTATCCAAAAAGTTGCCGTTGCTCGCTTTGCTCGAACTTTCTCGGCGCTTATTGGTGCCGGTGTTGCCGTGCTTGAGGCACTTAGTGTCACATCTCGCGCAGTTGGTAATGTCGTATACGAAGATGCACTTATGGAAGCCTCTGAACAAGTAAAAAATGGCAAGACTTTGTCGTCTGTCATCGAGAAAAACCCTCTGTTCCCACCTATTGTTTCGCAAATGCTTGCAGTCGGTGAAGAGACTGGGCAAACCGACACTGTACTTGTGAAGGTTGCCGATTTCTATGAAGAGGAAGTTGATGTTGCAATCGATGGTATTAGTGCCATTATTGAGCCAGTTATGATTGTTTTTATGGGCTCAATGGTAGGGCTTATTGCGGCAAGTGTTATGGGGCCAATTGCCGGGCTTGCACAAAATATCAAGAGCTAGTTTATTCACTATTACTGCATAGTGCTTATGGTATACTGGATGATAGAAGTACGAGTGGGTAAACATGTCAAAACTATTTTATAAGCCAAAACCTCTAATCGGACTTGATATTAGCCAAACGGGTGTCAAAGTAATGGCTGTCGACCCGAAACATTGGCTAGTTTTAGGATACGGATCGCTTGATCTTGACCCTTCTAAGGTACAGGCCTCGCTTGATAGCCCTGACGATACCTACCTTGCCGAGAATATTAATGCCTTACTACAACAAAATATTGTTGGAAGCCTCCACTCTGACCATGTTGTGGTTGGTCTTCCTACTGGCCGTACGTTTTCGCGCACATTCACTTTACCTGCAAGCGAAGAAAAGCACATTGCTGGTGCGGTAGAAGTTGAAGCTGACCAGTATATTCCAATTCCTCTTGGGTCACTCTACGTGGACTATGAGGTGATTGAACGAACCAAAGATAAAATCACCGTAATTATGTCGGCTGTGCCTCGTGTACTCGTTGACACTTGCCTTGCCGCCGTACGTAACGCAGGGCTGACCCCCGTCATTGCCGAGCCGAGCATTAATGCGGTCGCGCGTGTACTTGAGACTACAGAAGAAGGACACCTTTCTACGCTCATCGTTGATATTGGCGCAGCGAGCACTGATATTGCAGTACTCGATAAGAGTGTTATCCGCGTAACAGGCAGTGTTGGTATCGGCGGCAACACATTTACCCTCGATATCGCCAAGAAGCTCGGTATCGCTCTCGAGAATGCGCATCAGTATAAGGTTCTTAACGGACTTAACCCAGGCCCACGTCAGGCCAAGCTCGCGACAGCACTTCGCCCAAGTCTTACCCGTATTGCTACTGAGATTCGCAAGGTAATTCGCTACTACAATGAGCGTCTTGTCGATGACCGTAAGATCGAACAGGTGCTGATTGTAGGTGCCGGCGCAAACGTACCAGGTATTGGCGAATTCTTTACGAACGAGCTCGTGATGCCTGCTCGTGTCGCGAGCCCGTGGCAAAAGCTCGACTTCGGCTCACTCCCGGAGCCAAACAAGCAATTTCGGCCCCGCTACATTACCGTCGCAGGCCTTGCATCCGTTAAGACTGAGGAGATCTGGGAATGATTAATCTCCTACCTAAAGAGGATCAGCGTCAGCTTGCCGCGGCACGCACCAATACACTTCTTTTTCGTTATACAATTCTCTTAAGCGTTTTTGTAGTCGTACTCGTCATAGAGATTCTTGGCGTATATGTCGTTGTCAACATTGGTAAAACTCAAAATCAGAACACCATTAGCGAAAATAATACTAAAGCAGCAGGCTATGCGTCCGTTAAGCAGCAAGCCGATACTTTTCGTTCAAATCTAGCAACGGCAAAATATATTCTCGACAAACAAGTTCCTTACACTACACTCATGCTCGCGCTTTCTCAAAGCCTCCCATCTGGCTCTGTTATAGACAAGATTGCGCTTAATCCGACTGCCTTCGGGACACCCACTACTCTTACTGTCAGGACAACGTCGTATGATAAGGCTATCGCTGTGAAGACGTCGCTTCAGAATGCCAAAGTTGGCAGTGCAGCGCTCTTTACCTCAGTAAGCTTCGACTCTGTCTCCT
Source organism: Patescibacteria group bacterium (assembly GCA_035478455.1). GTDB lineage: Bacteria > Patescibacteriota > Saccharimonadia > Saccharimonadales > Saccharimonadaceae > Saccharimonas. The sequence continues at coordinate 7,824 of DATIJR010000038.1, forward strand.
CTGGAGATAATCAGACGCCGTATCCGTTCACAGCAGTATACAATGTAACGTATTCCAAGGCGGCACTGGCACAATGAAAATAAAGAACATGACACCGATTAAGTTGCGCATTATTCTTGCGCTGAGTCTTGTTGTGCTTTCGGTCCTTAGTGTTGGCGTGTTCGCCTTTGGCTACGGGCAGCTCAAGCAGTTCGCTACTTCTGCCCAGGATGTCGCCACCAAAGCTCAAGCCAGCCAGTCAAGCGTACGAGACCTCGTTGCAACTAAGAAGTTTCTTGAAGCAAACGCCGACGCAGTAAATCGCGCTAACCAACTCGCAGCCGAGAGTAAGAGCTATGTTTATCAGGATCAAGTTATTAGCGATATCAACAAGTATGCCAGTGAAGCAGGTCTTGTTATCACAAATATTGCGTTCACCAGCCCGACCACTGCGGCCGTGGGTGGCACATCAAGCGGCACTGCGGCGCCAGCAACTGGGTCAACTGCTGCGCCAGCTGGAGTAAAATCAATGACGGCAAATGTGACTATCCAGAATCCAACCAACTACCTTGCAATGCTCAACTTCATCCATCTTATTGAGCAGAGCTTGTTCCGTATGCAGATTTCACAGGTAGGTATTTCTACCTCGGGCGATAACAATAATCCAGACCAAGTCAGTAGCGATATTCTAACAATTGAGGTGTACGTACGCTAATGAAATCCGACCTTTCCCTTCAGCAAATCACGCGTAGCACTGCGCGCTTCTTGCATCGCTACCATATTTTGATTTTTACCTTCTTCGTCCTTGGCGGACTCTCCGCTGCAACCTTTATGCTTTACCGGGCGACAACCGAAGCACAATCAACAAGTAGCACAACGCCAAGCAGCTTTGATCAAAAAACGATTGATAGAATTAGCACGCTTCGCAGTGCAAGTGATACGCCAACATCAATTAACTTACCAGCGGGTAGAGCTAACCCGTTCCAGGAGTAATAGAGTATGATGCTTCTCGGATCAACCCTTACGAAGGCGCCAGTGATGGGCCTTCAAACAGGCAGTGAAATAGCTCAAACCCAATCAGCAATTATCGACCCTGCGACTCTCACGGTTATTGCATACGTCGTAGAGGGGCCGCTTCTCGAGGATGGCGTATGGATGCTCCGTATTGCCGACGTACGTGAACTCAGTGATCTTGGGTTTATTGTGGATTCAACGGACGAGTTCATTCACCCAGAAGATGTCCTGAAGATTAATGCGGTTTATAAGCTCAATTTCCCGCTGCTTGACATGCCTGTCGTGGACGAGAAGCGGAGTAAGCTCGGCAAGGTGGTTGATTTCACACTTGAGACCGGCTCGTTTTCAATTCAGCAACTCACTGTTCGACGCCCATTGCTAAAAAGCTTTAATGATACCGAGCTACTTATTCATCGTTCTCAGATTATTGAGATTAATGATGATGCTATTGTCGTTCACAGTGAAGCTAAAGCACCTGAGCCAGAGCTCCATGAAGTTGTCGGCAGCTATGTTAATCCGTTCCGTAAATCCGATTCACCTGCGCCCGAATCAAGCGACACAGAGCCTTTTTAGTCTTGACCTTCATCGAGCGCTGCTTTGATATCGTCGTAGCTAAACCCTTGCCGAGCTAAGTACTGCATGAATTTCTGGGGGTCCGGGTATTTAGCACGCTTTTTAGATACAATTTTTGCAAGCTCATCACCATCATTACGTTCAGTTGCGGTCAGTGCCTCTTCGACGATACCAGAGGCGACACCCTTTGCGGCTAGTTCAGATTGTAGCTTACGCCGGCTTGTGCCCTTGCGCTGATTCCTGTTTTCCACCCACCAGCGCGTAAATTTTGCGTCATCGATATAACCCTTATCTAAAAGCCTATCGAATACGCGCGTCGTGAGCTCAACACTCACCCCGGGGCGCTCTTTAATCTCACCTGTTCGCTTATTTCGTACACGCGTAGCGCGAGTCTTCCGGTATAGATAATCCCGCACTTCGCGTGCACTGTGTGGCCGCATAATGCAGTACTCCAGAGCACGGCCGTACAATTTGCCGAATTGACTTTCAATCTCAAATTCATCAAGCTCTTCCTCTGTAAATTCTTTGCCGACTCGAATTCCCAGGTCGGTGACCTGGGAGATATCGAGGCTGAATCTGAACTTACCATCAATGAGAATATTGATGCGGTTCGGGTCTTTTTGCTGCGACGAGAGCCCGGTGATTTTCATAGGCAAGCTTATTTCCAAGTGCGCGTATTGTTCTTAGCCTCTTTTGAGCGCACCGCTTCAGCAAGATCTATACCTAAACTATTGCAAACGCATGTAAGCATCCAGAATACATCTGCGGCTTCGTGCTCAAGCTCAAGCTTCTGTGAATCAGTTGCGTAGGTGATACCGTTCAGAGGGCGCATTGCCTTCGCAAGCTCACCCAACTCCTCAGTGAGCAACATAAACTCATCCTGCACCGACTCATCCTGAAACCCACGATCAATCGTACGCTGCTTAATGAAAGCCTGCCATTCAGCAAGCGTTAGCGAAGCCTCAGGCAGCTCCGACATTACGCGTCCTCTTCTTCAGCTACTTTCGCGCGAACCTTACCATCAATTTCAGTAAGCACTTCTGGGTGCTCTTTTAGATATTTCTTGGTTGCTTCACGGCCCTGACCAATCTTTGCATCGGCGTAGTCAAACCATGCGCCCGCTTTGCCCACGATGCCGTGCTGCACAGCTAGGTCAAGTACGTCACCTGTCTTTGAGATACCCTCGTTATACATAATATCGAACTCAGCGACGCGGAATGGCGCAGCAATCTTGTTCTTCACGATCTTCACCTTGGTACGATTACCAGTGATATCTTCGCCCTCTTTAATTTGGCCTGTGCGACGGATGTCCATGCGGACACTTGCGTAGAACTTCAATGCGTTACCGCCCGTTGTTGTCTCAGGGTTACCGAACATCACACCAATCTTCATACGAATCTGGTTAATGAACACGACGGTCGCCTTGCTCTTGTTGATAATACCCGTGAGCTTACGGAGCGCTTGGCTCATAAGACGAGCCTGAAGACCCATGTGGCTATCGCCCATGTCACCATCGATTTCAGCCTGCGGCACAAGCGCTGCGACCGAGTCAACAACAATCAAGTCAACCGCATTCGAGCGAACGAGTGTTTCAACAATTTCAAGTGCTTGCTCACCGTTATCCGGCTGGCTCACGAGAAGATTATCGGTGTCGACGCCAAGTTTTCGTGCATATGCTGGGTCAAGCGCGTGCTCGGCATCAATAAACGCAGCCGTGCCGCCTTGCTTCTGAATCTCAGCAATCGCGTGCAAAGTAAGTGTCGTTTTACCGCTACTCTCAGGACCATAAATCTCGAGGATGCGCCCCTTAGGGTAGCCGCCGCCAAGTGCGATATCAAGACTCAGGCTACCACTCGGTAGCAACTCAACATCAACCTTCTTCGCCTCACCCAGTCGCATAATTGAACCATCACCAAACTGCTTAGTGATTTGATCCATTGCAAGCCCTAGAGCCTTAAGTTTACCCTCATCGGCAGTTGGCTTTTCGGCCAATACCTTGCTTTCTGACTTTTTAGCCATACCGTAAATATCCCCCTTATATTGCTCTCTTTATTATACCTTATCTACCCTGTTGATGCATAATCATCCCGCATACGTTCAGCGTGCTATAATAATCCTATGAAACAACGCGGTTTTACAGTTATCGAGCTTTTGGTTGTCCTAGTTATTCTTATCGTCGGAGCTTGGCTCTTCTTTAGCGAACAAGATAACGTGAACGCAGTCCAGCGCGATTCAGCGCGCAAAGTAGCCATCAACGCGATGTACTACAACCTCGAAGAGGTCTACTATCCGCAGCACAACTACTACCCGCAACACATTGATAGTAAGACACTCCGTGCAATGGATCCAGCGCTTTTTACCGACCCAACTAGTGTTGCGTTCGGCGAAGCCGAGTCAGATTACCGCTATGATGCAACTGGCTGCTCTACCGATGGTCACTGTACTGGCTACACACTTCGTAGTGCCATGGACCGTGAATCAGACTACGTAAAGACAAACCGTAGCCATACAAACAATTAATTAGATCTAGTTATTCTCGTTTTGCTCGACAGGTCGGCCGTTTTTGAAAGCCTCAACAGCATTGTTGAGCTGCGCAATTTCAGCTCGTGGATTTGCAACATACGCAAACCGGTAGGTCGTCTCGTCGCCTTCCGTGCTGAGGCGGATTGATCCGTAGTTTAACATTGTTTGTAGAATTCCTGTCTGAAGGAAGCTCGCGTCTTCGATATTAATTAGACTAACCGTTTGCTCGCGACGCGAGAACAATGTAAGCTGGATCTCCTGAATCACACTTTCATTCGTAAGGAAGAATCGGTTGCTGAGATATACCCAGATTGCGATGTAGCCGCCCATAAGCACAAGTAGGATTGCGAGTACCCCTAGGAGTAGCACTGTACCAAAGTTTGGCACATTCACAATACGAAGCATCTCCATAATGTTTTCGTAGTTTGCTAGGAAGCTCGCAATCATCGCTACAAGTAGGCCCGTAATAAATACTGGCGCAAATAAGCCAATCGGGTGTCGGCTCACAGAGCTAATGACATACTCCGCATCACTGAGATTGAGATTTGGATATAGCCGCATTGATTCATCATGCTTCTTCTGTAACTCAGGACTGATTTCCTGCCTAACAGGTTCAATCGACCTGGCGATGTGCACTACTTGGCGCTGAACCTCTGGTTCGGTTGACTGTTGCGGCGTAGCGAATAGCGGTTTACCATCTGTATCGTATGCAATAGGCTTGTCGTTGGTCTGGTCGTCATTGTTCATAGATAATCCCCCTCTTATTACTGCTTTTGTAAATGCCGTTTTGCCTTTTGTGTTACCTGGCGACCGCGTGGCGTCCGCTCAATAAAACCGATTTGTATTAAGTACGGTTCGTAAAAGTCCTCAATCGTAGACATCTCGTCGCCGGTGAGCGCAGCGATTGTGTTAAGGCCGACTGGCCTGTCGCCGTAGTGTTCTATCATGCTATCTAGCAAATTCCGATCCGCCGGGTCAAGCCCGAGATCGTCAATTTCCATCATTTGTAATGCGCCGTGCGTCATGACTGTATCGATAATACCGTCACCGTTTACATCTGCAAAGTCACGAACCCGCTTGAACAAACGGTTCGCAATACGCGGCGTTAACCGCGCACGTGTTGATAGTAGCGCCGCAGACTCAGCATCAATCCTCGACTCCAAAATCTTTGCTGAACGCGTGATAATTTTGCCAATTTCATCAGGAGTATAGAACTCCAAGCGGTAGATATGACCGAATCGGTCGCGCAGTGGCGCCGCTAGGCTACCCGTGCGCGTCGTTGCACCAATCACTGTAAATTTCGGTAAATCAAGACGAATGCTTCGGGCTGCCGGCCCCTTGCCGATTACAATATCAAGCTTGAAGTCTTCCATTGCCGAATAGAGCACTTCTTCGACAGCGCGGCCCAAGCGGTGAATTTCGTCGATGAATAGAATATCGCCATCTTGTAGGTTGGTCAGGATACTCGCAAGATCGCCTGCACGCTCAATTGCCGGGCCACTCGTGATACGCAGGCCCACGCCCATCTCATTCGCAATCACGCTTGCCATAGTAGTTTTACCAAGCCCAGGAGGCCCGTATAGCAGAACGTGGTCGATTGGCTCGCCACGTTTCTTTGCTGCATCGATTGCGAGACGCAAGTTTTTCTTCAGACGCTCTTGGCCAATGTAGTCATCAAAATTCTGCGGCCTCAGTGTGATTTCAATAATCTGCTCGTCGCTATCTTCGTCGTGGGTACTAGTATCTACAATTCTCTCAATAGCCATTGCTTATATTGTAACAGATACTAGCCCCGAAGCGCTTCTGTAACCCGCTTGGCCGTAGGAAGGCTTGCGTCGATACCGTCTAGCGCCTTTGTTGCATCGGCTAAGTTGTAGCCGAGCGCAATTAATGCCTCGAGTGCCTCGTCGCTTGTATTGAGCTCCGTCTGGGCAGCTTGTTCTTGCTTGTACACAATCGGCATGCCGACTTTATCACTCAGATCCACAACTACGCGCTCGGCCGTTTTCTTGCCAACGCCTGACGCCTTTGCAAGGAATATGTTATCTGCATTGGCAATAGCGTTACGCACATGCTCCGCTTCACCAAGGCTCAAGATCGCGAGGGCTGCTTTTGGACCCACACCTTGTACCGTAATGAGCATTTCAAATAGTTTTTTTGCCGCCAGGCTAGAGAATCCAAATAATTCCTGGCTTTGTTCGCGAATATGGTGATAGGTATAAAATTTTACCTGTTGATCGAGTGTTACCGCTTCGTAATCGAGTGTCGTGACATTAATTTCTTATCCAACACCAGCAACTTCAACAATAATAGACCCGCCAA
>DATIJR010000039.1:0-5586 GCA_035478455.1 Patescibacteria group bacterium
TCATCACACTGATCTTGGATGGTATCAGGGTTTTGCGACTCCTCCCACCACTGGACATAGAACTTTAATTTAGGCTCTGTGCCGCTTGGGCGAATCGTGACTCGACGACGGCTGTCACCATCAAGCTCGAGTGCGACAACGTTGCCTGCAAGACAATCAATCTTGGTAGTCTCGCCTGTTTTCAGGTCTTTGCGCTCAAGTGATTTGTAGTCTTGGATTGCTGTAATTTCGTGATTACCAAGCATCTTTGGCGGATTTGCACGCAGATCAGCCATCACTGATTGCATTGTTTCAAATCCGCTTGCCCCCAAGAAGTAGGCACTTGCAAGTTGCTCCATATATACGCCAAACTCACTAAACAGTTCGAGCAGTCGATCGTAAAGGGTCTTACCCTCTTTTTTGAGCTCTGCCGCGTATTCCGCGAGCGGCAATGCGCCGGCTGCACCGTCTTTGTCTCGTGCGTAGTCGCCCTTCAAGAGACCGTAACTTTCCTCACCACCAATCACAAAGATTTCGTCCGTAGACTCTTTGCTCAGAATTAGCTCGCCAATATATTTAAAGCCAATTAGCATGTTTGTATACATTGTTACTTCGTAGTAGTCAGAGAGTGCCGTTAGCATATCTGTTGTTACGATTGTCTTCGCAACATAGTGCTTTGGCGTAAGCTCACCGCGAGCTTGCAGCTTAGAAAGTGCGTAATCTGTTGCGAGTACCGCCGACTGATTGCCATTGAGATAGACCGCTTCATCACCCTGGCGTACCATGACGCCAATACGATCGGCATCTGGATCGTTAGTGATGGCAATGTCGGCTTTTTCAGCAAGAAGTTGCGCAACCGCACGGTCGTTTGCCGCCTTTTCTTCTGGGTTCGCCTTGCCGTTATCGATTGTTGGGAAGTTGCCATCTGGAACCATTTGGTCATCTACGAGAGAAATATCTTTAAATCCTGCTGCGCGCAACACAGGCAATGTGTTCGTCTGGCCAGCGCCGTGAAGTGGCGAGTAGATAATCTTCAGATCACGCTCAGTCCCTTCGCCTTGGTTCACTACCGCCTCAATGTATGGCTTGTCGACATTTTCGCCGATAACTGTGATCATGCCTTCGCTAATTGCCTCATCAAAGTCAACTGCGTGGATTTCAGTAATATCTGCAGCGACATCTAGCACACCTTTGTCGTGCGGCGCAACAAGCTGTCCACCATCTGACCAGTAGGCCTTGAAGCCATTATCAAGCGGTGGATTGTGGCTCGCACTAATAACGATACCGACAGCAGCATTTAAGTGGCGAACCGCAAAACTAAGCTCTGGTGTTGAGCGAAAATTATCAAATAGATAGGTTTTGAATCCATTTGCCGCACAGACCTGTGCAGTATAACGACTAAGCTCTGGCGAACTGAGGCGAGTGTCGCAAGCGATAACAACGCCTTTCTTTGCTGCACCTTCATCGAATGAGCGCGCATACAGACAAAGCGCTTGGGCTGACTCGCCGATTGTTACGCGGTTGATGCGGTTTGAGCCGAGGCCAGTCGTACCACGGCGGCCGCCAGTACCAAATTCGATTACTTTAAAGAATGCGTCTTCGAGATCCTGCCATCGTTCGGCTTTGATCATCTCAACAAGATCTTCACGGTATTCTTCGTATTTAGATTCATTCAGCCATGCTTCGACGTTTTTAAATGCCTCAGCAGAGAGGTTTTTAGAAAGTGCTTCAGTAAAAGGCATAACCCTCCTTGTTAGGTTCGAGCCCTCAGTATAGCATTATTTGTGTAGACTAGCGAACAAGTACGAAGTTGTTTTTACCTTTTTTGACTAGGCTCGTATCTGTAATCTCGTATGTATCATCAACTTTTTGACCGTTCACGGCGACGCCGCCGCCCGCGAGCAATCGCTTTGCTTCGCCCTTCGACGCGGCAATACCTGCGCTTACGAGGACGTCAATAATGTTGCCGCGCTCAGCGCTTGGAAGCTCCGCGGCGAGCATGTCAACTTCTTCGCTCGTAAGACTAGAAAGTTCAACGCCATCCTCGTTAAAGAGTACCTTCGTAGCACGGCGAACTTTATCGGCAACAGATTGACCGTGCACGAGTTCTGTTACGCGGTATGCAAGTTCACGCTGCAATACGCGAGCGCTCCTGTTTTCACGGTGATTTGCAATCAAATCATCGATTGTTTGCTTATCGAGCAAGGTGTAGATTTTTACGAGGTCTTCGGCGGTTTCGTCGTCGACATTTAGCCAGAACTGGTAAAACTTGTATGGGCTCGTCTGTGCTGGGTCGAGCCATACGGCGCCACCTTCGCTTTTGCCGAATTTTACGCCTGTTTGCTTGTTGATAACAAGCGGCGTCGAGAACACATGCGCCTCGGCACCCTCTATGCGACGAATCAGCTGCGTACCGGCAATCATATTACCCCACTGGTCACTGCCGCCCATTTGCATGGTGGCATTTTTCTCACGGAAGAGATGGAGGTAATCGTACCCCTGAATGAGTGTGTAGCTAAATTCGGCATAGCTGATTCCCGAGCCGCCCTCGCCAATGCGATCTTTTACAAAGTCTCGGTCAAGCATTTGCGTTAAACTTACGTATTTACCTACATCCCTTAGGAAGTCCAGGTAATGAATGTCTTTAAACCAATCGTAATTATCGACAACTTCAAAGTTCATTCCTTCAAACAGATTCTTGTACTGTGCGCTTATCCCCTCAACATTCGCAGTAATCGCTTCGCGCGTTTTTAGATCGCGTTCTTGCTTTTTACCGTCTGGGTCGCCGATAAGGCCAGTGGCGCCGCCGACGAGCAGGATTGCCTTGTAGCCGTGTTCCATGAATTGACGAACCATCATCGCAGCAGCTAGATTACCGATTGTCATGCTATTTGCGCTTGGGTCTACGCCAAAATAGAAAGTCCGAGTCTCTTTGTCTAAGTCGGTAATATTAGCAAAGGTCATTTGATTGACCATGCCGCGCCACGTCAGCTCTTCTGATAGTGTCGTCATGAAACTCTCCTTTCTTTAAGTAAACTAGTGTTATCGTAGCATAAATGACCTGGCGCGAGCAAAAAAATAGTGATACAATTAGCATAATATTGCTTATGGGAAAGTGGTAACGTGGTAAAAAGTAAGAGGCAAGCCCGCGGTGTACGCGTGTATTCAAATCTTGTTAGTAAACGCCGCACAAAGAAGGATGCGAAAGCTCGTCGCAAAGCTGAATATCTAGCGACACTGCCGAAGCATCCAGTCAAGCGGTTTTTCTACAGGCTCCATCCGAAGCGGATGGCTAAATATTGGTTTTCTAAACAAGGTGCGTTCACCCTGCTTAAGGGTGCTGGCGTCCTTACGGTTGTATTGGTACTCTTTGGGCTTTCGCTCTTTGCGTATTACCGCAAAGATCTTGATCAGATTAGCCCAAGCACACTAGCACAGCGTGTGAAATCGACGGTCACCAAGTATTACGACCGTAACGGCAAGCTTCTTTGGGAAGATAAGGGCTCGGGCAACTACACGCTAGTGGTTGACCCGAAGAACATCTCGCCTTGCATGGGTCAGGCAACTGTTGCAATTGAAGACAAAGACTTCTACAAGCACGGTGGCGTTAGCTTTACTGGTACGATTCGTGCCGCGCTCAGTAACGCGGGAGGTAACGCGACGCAAGGTGGATCTACCCTTACTCAGCAGCTTGTGAAGCAAGTATTCTTTAGCGACCAGGCGGCACAGCGTGGCCTTGCCGGCATTCCGCGTAAGATTAAAGAGATGATTCTTTCTGTTGAGGTAGAGCGTATGTACACTAAGAGTCAAATCTTAGGCATGTACCTCAACGAATCACCATACGGTGGGCGTAGAAATGGTGTTGAATCTGCAGCACAGACTTACTTCGGCACGTCATCTTCGAAGCTTACTTTGCCCCAGTGTGCACTTCTTGCTGCAATCCCAAATAACCCAACTGTCTATAACCCCTACAATGTCGCAGGGCATGACGCACTCATTGAGCGCGAGCACAAAGTACTCGACAACATGGCTGATCTTGGCTATATTACCAAGGCAGAGGCCTCTTCGGCAAAGCAGGTGCCAATTATCGACACCTTGAAGCTACTAACCGACCAACTCGATGGCATTCAGGCACCGCACTTCGTACTAATGGTGCGCAGCCAACTCGAACAAGAGCTTGGCAAGACTGTCGTTGGCGAGGGTGGTCTTACCGTTAAGACGACGCTTGACCTTGACCTGCAAAATACTCTAGAACAGAATATGACTGATATGTTCAGCGGTAAAATGACAAACCGTGACTGTGGCTACACAAACTGCGCGAGCTACGCAGGCTTCAGCAACGGCTCAGCTGCAATTGAAGATACGAAGTCTGGGCAGCTACTTGCCCTTGTCGGTAGCCGTGGGTTTGACACACCTGGCTTTGGTCAAGACAATGCTGCGACAGCATTTATCCAGCCAGGTTCATCAATTAAGCCGCTCGTCTACGCACAGCTGTTCCAGAACCAGGGCCAAGGCAAAGCGAACTACGGTAGTGGTTCAGTCCTTACTGACACCGCAACTACGTTCCCTGGCGACTATAAGCCGCAGGATGCGGATGGTAAATTCCAGGGCAACATAAACCTGCGCCAAGCTCTAGACCGCTCACGAAACATCCCAGCGATCAAGGCTATGGCAATCAATGAAGCTAACAACCCCGGCAGTACATGGTCAACCATTCGCGCTATGGGCGATACCCAATATTGTACGCAGGGTGCCGATGCCCAGGCCGGCCTTTCAAGCGCCATCGGTGGGTGTGGTACGCGACTCGTTGACCATGTAAACGCAATCGCGAGCCTCGGACGCCAGGGTGTTTACACTCCACAGTCGATGATCTTGAAGGTTACGAACAGCACTGGCCAAACACTCAAGGAGTATAAGGCTTCGTCGAAACAAGTTATCGACCCTCAGTCGGCATATGTTGTAACGGACATGATGGGCGATGCAAAAGCTCGTGCAGGCCTTGGCTGGAACCAGGACTATCTACCATACCTTGATAAACTCGGTGTGCATACTGCAGCAAAGACCGGTACGTCAAACGCCCAGGTGGGCAAGAAGATCCTTCCTAAGGACATCTGGACCGTCGGATACACGCCAAACCTTACTATGGCGGTATGGCTTGGTAACCCAGACACTACCCCGCTAAAGCAAGGAAACTCACTGATTCCAGCTATGCTCTTCGACCGCACGATGGCCACTGCAACCACGACATACGTCAACCAGGGTAAGGCAAAGTATAGTGATTGGTACACCGCTCCAACCGGTATTCAGAACATCAAGGGTGAATTGTATCCTTCGTACTACAACAAGTCCGCTGGTGTTACGAATGCTACTATGAGCTTCGATAAGGTTTCGAAGAAGAAGTCGACCGATTGTACACCACCTGCTGCAAAGACTGATCTTGGGGTTAGTAAGATGACTGATCCTGTTACTAAGCAAGTAGTAGTTACCGCGCCGGATGGCTATGATGCGACGGCGGATGACGATGTACACTCATGTAGTGATGCGCAGCCAAGTATCACTATAAGCGGCGGCAACTCTATAACCGTGACGACTTCTGCTGGCAAGTTT
>DATIJR010000040.1:0-8238 GCA_035478455.1 Patescibacteria group bacterium
AATGCCTGACTCACCCGTGACCACCCCGATAACATAAAGTCACCCGTTGCCGTAGGACTTTGCCCTGATAGTGCCATAACAAGTAAATCACCGTCTTGAACACCTGACGGCTTACTGATAGTGAAGCTCACTACCGCGCTAGCCGTTTGGAATGTTGTCGCTACGCCCACGATTGTCGGGCGTGAAATAACGGGTGGCGACCAAGCTCCTGCCTTAAAGGCAACGAGCTCGCCGCCAAGAACAGTCGTTGCTGTATCGAACGTAGGGCTTACCGTCCCCGTTGAGCCCGCAGACGCTCGGTATTGATAGCCCATGATTGCACCAGTGTTGGCCAGTGCACTGCCCGTTGGCGATGTCTTATATTCATCAAAGGCAGTAAGAAGTGCCGTCACGGTTGGCGAGCTTGTATTCGCAGAGTTTTGTTGGTGGATGCCAGCGACAAGCAGCGTTGTTGCATTCACGGTTGTAATACTTGGAATAGTAAGTGAGGTTGTGCCTGCAGTAAATGCTGTTGATGCAGAATCTTCGATATCATCAAGATCAATTCCTGTAGCACGAGCCACAACAGCAGCAGCTCGACCCGGAGTAGCGCTAATTGTCCAGGTGAGGGTAGTCGGAATACTATCTATATCATTTTGTGATTTAACTGCGTAATAATAGAATCGTGAGGTACGTGAGGTTGCCAAGTCTGGCGTGCCCGGAGCTGCGCCGTATGCGATCCAACCTGCTGGCGGTGTTATGCTTCCCGCGCCAGAACTTTGGTTATGAATCCATGCGACAAGCAAATCACCAACAATAACATTTGCTAGAGATGTCTTATCGCAGCTAAGTATTGCGGACGTAGCGTTACCAGTAGTGCCGAACTCAACGCTATTGCCTGGTCCAAAATTGAGTTGTGCGGCCATATTACGATTTAACTACGACGATCACGCCCGCCGGAGTCCCAGGAGGTAGCGCTGCCGCATTATCAATTAAAAGCACCTTCGTACCAAGCGCAGTTGTATCTGCCTTTGCATTCAGCGCTGTCTGTGTAGCAGTTGAAATTGGCTTATTAGCATCGCTCGTGTTGTCAACATTCGCCAAGCCAACTGCTGCTTTATCAAGCGTCTGAAAGCTTTTGTCGCCACGGTAATATTGGCCTGTTGTTCCCCCGGTAACCGTTGGTTCTTTTGCGTTAAGTGCGGTTTGTGTTGCTGTCGAGATTGGCTTATTAGCATCAGTCGTATTGTTGACATTTGAAAGACCGACAGCTGTCTTATCTAAGGTTTGCCAAGTTTTGTCACCACGAAAGTACTGCGTAGAGTTGCCTGCGGTAATCGTTGATTCTTTATTCGCGAGGCCTGGCACTGTCGGAGCGGTTGCCGTGCCACCTAAATCGCCAGCCAGTTGCACGGTACCAACTGCGGTAGTCGTCGCTTGTGGAGTCGACCCGGCAGCAGCCGATGCCCACTTTATCCCACTTGCTTGACCACTATCTTTAGTGAGTACCTGGCCATCACTACCACCAGACACAGCAAGCGTGGCATTTGTTACGGAATTCGAAGATAATGCAGCACTATCAACCGCATTCGGAGCAAGGTTGCTCGATGTAACAACATCGGGCTTCAATGTACCATCGTTATTATGTGTTTCTAAAAGAAAATCATTGAGGACTTGCCCCCATGTTCCTTCATCCCCACCTAATTGCGGTAAACGTGCCACAACACGCCTCCTCTCTTATTAGCGTCCGTACTTAGAGCCGCCGTAGCCCAAAGCGCTCTTTGAAGTTTGCTTTGAACCATTAACGTGCTCAAGCCCCTTGAGCGCACCAATGACCATGTTGCCACCAAGCAGCAACAACAGGCCAATCCCTACGTTCTTGAGGAATTCTTTACGATCCATTTCTTGTTCAAGTATTGCAGGTTTGGGTAGTGTCATGCTAAAACTCTTATTTATTTTTGTAGTATTCATAAGCATAATACCACCTATTTACAGTAGGTGCAAGTTTATGCATCACTTGCTGGGAAAAAGCCATCAATCGTGACGCGGCTGGCTGGAACCCTGTTCACTTGAGGCCGTATCTGTGAAGCAAGCACATCTTGGGGATTTTGTCGTGGTGGCACGGTGACAGTTACATTACGCGCACGCGCAGGCTTATATCGCATCAGTACGTCCACTCGTCCGGGAGTTAGTCCAGCAGGACGGGACTTGGGAGCCACCGCAACTACAGGAGGCGTACTCTGCCGCTCAGGTACTGGCTGAGGACGGGGCTCTGCTACCTCTTCAACTAATTCTTCTTCAAGAGTAGGGACACTTACCTTTTTAGTCTTCAGCTGGCGATGGCGCATCCATACGAGCAGAATTCCAATTTGATACATCAAGATTGTTGGCGCAGCAAGCGTGAACTGTGTTGTAATCTCCGGCGATGGCGTAATGAGCATAGCGATGATGAATGCTCCGACGATCATATGTCGTTGGTATTTATTCCAGCTCGAGGGTGGCATTGGAGTGATTCTATCAATAATAACCATGACGAGTGGCACTTGGAACATTAGTGCGCTTGCTAATACATACGCCACGATGAACGAAAGATAGGAATCGACCGTTAACATTGCGCTGACGCCGCCGATCGTGAAGCCCGTCAGGAAGTGCATTGCCGATGGGAGCGTCACGAGGTACGCAAATGCAATACCAATAGCCGCAAGAGATGTTGAAAGGAGGACGTACAATATGGCACGCTTTGCGCTTCGGCGCTTCATCACTGGCGATATAAACTGATACAAGTGATATACAAGCACGGGGATTGTCGCGACCATCCCTACGTACATACACACTTTAATAGCAAAACTTACACCACCAATAGGCGTAAGGTAGTAGAGCTTCTCGTTACCAAGTGGCTTCATGAGTAACTTGATAATGTCTTCAAAAAACGGAAACGCAGCTCCCGTTACCAACACAAACCAAAGAACCACCCAAACGAGCCGTCCCCTCAGTTCACGGACATGCTCCATGAACGTCAGGGTTTTCGGCGCGGTTTTGGATGAAGCTGTATTATTCAGCTTTCTCTGCTTGGACTTTCTCATCGCGGCGATCTTTATCAGTAGTAGCACCACGGAGTTCGCGGATTGACTGACCGATACTCTTACTTAGCTCTGGTAGTTTCTTACCTCCAAAGAGCAATAGCAAGATTACGAGGATTACGATGAGTTCTGGCAACTTGAGTTCAGGCATTTCTCCCCCTCTTGTTTTTATTAACACTACTACTATATACTACTTATAGTTAACGCTCAATATGTAAGGTGAAATGATATGATACTTGGCATAAAACAGTTCGCAGTGACCTACGGGTGTGGTACATACGGCAGCGGTAGTTATGATTCAAATACAGTTTGTACGACTTCGACAGATGGTAGTAATAATAACAACGGCACGCTCCCAGCGACCGGTCAAAACATTGTCTATGGGCTTGTTGGCGGTATTCTTCTTATCGCGATTGCGATTGCGCTCTTTGTGAGCTCACGCCGCAAAAAGCGTAAGTAGGCTACTTTTACTTTTCTTCTTGCTGAATTTCAGCGAGCAACGCATCGAGCAAATCACGCGTTCGAAGCCTTACCTCATCATCTTTGCGCACGAATTCATCGCGACGATAGGCAATTTGCGTACAGGCATGCACCGTTTCTGAAAGCTCATCATTAATTACAAAGTGATAGTACGGCGTTGCAAGCGCACGTTCAAGCTCTGCTACCGCGCTCTGACGTCGGTTTGGCCAGTCTTCAAGAAACTCTTCATCGCTTACATAGCGTCGGCGAACGCGTCGACGCCATTCAGCGTAACTAGGCGGTACCAAGAAGATAGCTGTGACACTATCTGATACTTTTTTATATTTCGCCACACCTTGCACATCAACATCGGCGATTGCCGCTTTACCATCATCGTGAGCATGGCGAATCTCGTCAGCCGTTACCCCATACACGCGGCCATGTACGAGACTTGCTTCAACATATTCGCCGGCTTCGAGTAGCTCTACCGCATGATCGTCACTGATGAAATGGTAATCAACACCATCTTGCTCGAGTACTCCGTTATTGTAGCGCGGTGGCCGAGTTACTGTTGTTATGAGATTGTGGAATGTGCCAGATTTCAACATTTCACGCAATACCGTGTCTTTACCGGCGCCAGTGATACCTACGAGCAGTATTACTTCAGTCGTGCTCAACAGTTCGGCACCTGCTTGGTTTGGTTGATAGTCTTTGATTCGCTGTTCAATCGTTTCCATACTTTATACTAGTCCCTTTTCAGCATTACAGTAAAGGCCTCTGACGGAATATCGACCTTACCGAATCGTTTCATTCGTTTTTTACCACGCGCCTGTTTTGCGAGGAGCTTCTTTTTGCGACTAACATCGCCACCATACAAGTAGCCAGTGACATCTTTGCGGTAGGCGCCGATGTTTTCGCGTGCGATGAACCGGCCGCCAATTGCTGCCTGCAGGCTCACTTCAAATGCTTGCCGTGGGACCACATCTTTTAGCTTCGCTACGACCTCTCGCCCAATAGCCTGCGCCTCCGAACGGTGACACATAATGCTCAGTGCATCGACAAGTTCGCCAGAGATATAAAAATCAACACGAACTAGATCCTCAGTACGATATTCGCTCAGCTCGTAGTTGAAGCTGCCGTAACCACTCGTAACGCTTTTGAGTTGGTCGTAGAAGTCGGTAAGAAGGTTGGCGAGTGGGGCTTCAAAACTAATAAGTGCGCGCTCATCAATATAGCTAAGATTCTTTTGGCGACCCCGCTTCGTGACAATCAATTGAATAACAACCCCAATGTAATCTTGTGGCACCACGATTTCGCCATCAATCCACGGCTCACGAATCTCAGAAACTTTTGCGACATCTGGTAATTCTGAGGCGCTCTTGATGTCAATCTCACTACCATCCGTTAGCGTAACTTCGTAGTTTGTACTTGGATTTGTTACGACCAAATCGAGGTCGTACTCACGCTCCAAGCGCTCGCGCACGATGTCCATATGGAGTAGCCCTAGGAAGCCGATGCGGACACCATGGCCAAGGACTGGTGAGTTCTCTAGGTCAAATTGAAGTGCTGAGTCGCTCAGACTAAGCTTTTCGACCGCTTCGCGCAGGTCATTGTAGTCTTCATTGCTGACAGGGAAGAACCCTGCATACACAAACGGCTGTACATGCTGGTAGCCCGGCAGTGCTTCGTCGGTGTGTGCGCGAGGGACGGTAATCGTATCACCTACTTTTGCGTCGCGCGTCGTTTTAAGGTTCGTGACAATATAGCCGATTTCTCCCGTTGCAAGCTCGGGATCGGATGACATCTGAGGTCGCAGGTGCCCGACATCAAGTGCTAAACCTTTCGCACCCGTGGCAAGCATCTCGATTGTATCACCCTTTTTGATTGACCCATCAACCGTACGTGTGTACAAAATTACACCGCGGTAGTCGTCATAGTAGCTGTCAAAAATTAGCGCACGTGTCGGCGCTTCATGATTGCCCATTGGCGGCGTAATGCGCTCAACCACAGCATCTAGCACATCTGTAACCCCAGCGCCGGTTTTTGCACTGATTTTAATGATATCCTCTTCTTTGCAGCCAAGCAGATTGATTACCTCTGCGCTTACACGTGGAACATCCGCTGCAGGTAAGTCGATTTTATTTAGCACTGGAATAATCGTAAGGTCAGCAGCAAGTGCTAGATATACGTTAGCGAGTGTCTGCGCCTGAATACCCTGGCTAGCATCGACAACCAATACCGCGCCCTCACAGGCTTCAAGACTGCGACTTACTTCGTAACTAAAGTCTACATGCCCTGGCGTATCAATCAAATTTAAAGCGTAGTCTTTATATTTCATGCTCACCGGTGCGAGCTTAATCGTAATTCCCTTTTCGCGTTCAAGATCCATACTATCGAGTAACTGACTTTTCATGTCACGTTTTTCAACGGTATGCGTGAGTTCCATCATACGATCTGCTAGCGTGCTCTTGCCGTGGTCAATATGGGCAATGATGCAAAAGTTACGGACGTTTTGTTGGCTCATGGTAATTACTGTCTCCGGCCTGGAATTTTACTAAAGATAATTGATGATACTTTGCGAAGAATTGGATCAACCTCTTCGACTTTCATTAGCTTACAAAGCCAAATGTACACGATAAATCCAACTGCCGTGATGAGGGCAAACTTAGGAAAGACTAGGAAGAATCTGAGGTCGTTCGATTGTAGCTGCATGAACTGAAGAGCCACGTATGCGATGAAGCCCATAATTGCACTAGCGATAACCATGCGGCACACTACCGATACAAACGCACGAGTAAAAATCCCATGCGCTCGACGCTGTAAAATTGCGAAAAGAATCACTACTTCAACAAAGGCGACAATTGACTGTGCCCAAGCAAGACCATACACCCCCCAGCCAAGCCACATTGAGAAGCACACAGCCAATGCAATGTTAAGCGTGATCGTGAAAAATGACACATACAGTGGCGTCTTTGTATCTTGTTGCGCATAAAATACGCGCGCCGCAATCTGATACACCGTCCTAAAGAGAATCGCCACAACCAACGCACCGAGAATACTTGCAATAGTTGGGTCGCCACCGTTTTTAATAAACGTCACTACGTATCCACGCATAAAGAATGCAAGTGTTGCAATTGGCAGCGCAAGCCAGATAATCCAACGTAGAATTTGGCGCAGCTCTTGTTTGAATAAATCTGGCCTACCCTCGGCGAGTCGCTCGGTCATACGAGGGAAAGCTGCGTTACTAATTGCCACACCGATTAGGTTCACCGGCATCAAGCTCAATGTCGACGCCTGCTGGTATGAACGCATCATACCGTCACCCATACGTGACGCGAGGTTCATTTCGACGATACCGTTCACATAATCAATACCTTGGTCGAGTGAACGCGGGGGTAGTAGTTTTAATACTTGCCGGAAACCTTTATTGCGCCATGAAATTTTCATTTGGTAATCAAATCCGAGCCCAATCAGCCCAATCGAGCTAATTATCAGCTGCATCATTGCACCGAGTGCCACACCGAGCGCCACACCCATGATTCCACCATCAAATACCTGCCAACCGAAGATATTGATGCCGCCCGTAAAGTAACGAGCACCGATTAAAATACCAATATTGTAGATGGTTGGTGCGAGCGCTAGGAACGTGAAACGCCCCACTGCCTGTTGCATGCTTGAAATCACCGTAGCAACCGCAAACAAGAATGGATTCACTGCAATAATGCGCATCATGCTAATCGCAAGCTCGCGACCCTGTTCGTCGAGGCCCGGACCTACGATGTAGCGCACAAGCGGATCTGCGAAAATCATAATGAGAACGCTTGCACCGAGCGTGAGTAGCGCTAGGAAATTGACGAGACTTGCGCTTAGTTCCCATGCAGAGCGCTTATTACCACCGGCCAAACGCTGGTTGAATACCGGAATAAACGATACGCTGAGCGCACCGGATACCAAGATAAAGAACATAAAGTCTGGAATCGTGAAAGCCGCAGTGTAAGCATCGATGCCCGCTGGGTAATTATCGAGATACAGACCGTTTAAGTAGCGATCGCGAAGAATGCCAAGCAGGCTTGAAATTAACGTTGCACCAGATAACAGTAGTGCTGCCCAACCAAGGGGCAGCTTACTGTTTGCAAGGGCAACAACCGATTTAAGGCTTCGCTTGGCCATAGGCTCCTATAACTCCTAGTGGAGCTTCGCCTCCGCAGGTAATTTCGCGTCAACCATCAATTCACTCGCTTGCTCTTCTTCAAGGGTTTCTTCCTTAAGCAGCGCATCTTTCAACTTCTCGAGCACATCACGGTTCTTTGTTAGCACCGCTTCGGCACGCTGAGCAGCCTCACGAATTAGCACTTCAACTTCTTTGTCGATTTCTTGTGCCGTTGCATCGCTATATGGTCGCTCGTGGGTGATTTTATCAAATACCATACCGCCGTTGTCTTCATGGAAAACTTGGTCGCGGAGCTTTGTGCCCATACCCTGTTCAATCACCATGTCGCGAGCGATTTCGGTTGCCTTACGCAAATCACTACCAGCACCAGTGGTAATACCATCAGCACCATAGAGTAGTTTTTCAGCTATACGGCCACCCATTGCACGGGCGAGGATATCTTTGAACTCATACACATTCGTGTAACTTCGGTCTTCGGGCGGCAAGAACCATGTCACACCACCAGTGCCACCACGTGGAATGATGGTAATCTTGTGAACTGGATCGCTA
>DATIJR010000041.1:0-5036 GCA_035478455.1 Patescibacteria group bacterium
CTCCATATCAATGTCGTTAACCACCTTATCAATGTTCTCAGCAGGAGCTGGAGCAGCCGCAAGCGCACCTGGGCGCTCAAGCTCAGCAGCTTGCTGTTCAAAGAATGCACTATCAAAACCTGTTGCAATAACAGTGATGATAAGCTCATCCTCGAGATCAGGCTTAAGGGTTGCACCAAAAATGATGTTCGCATCCGGGCTCACGGCGCTAGTGATAATCTCAGCAGCTTCCTGAATTTCGCTCATACTCATATCGTAACCACCAGTTACGTTGAATAGAACGCCCTTTGCACCATCGATTGAAACCTCAATCAGTGGTGACTCGATAGCCTGCTGAGCGGCCTCGGCGGCACGGTTATCGCCGCTAGCACGGCCAATACCCATCAATGCGCTACCAGCATTGCTCATAATCGCCTTCACGTCAGCAAAGTCTAGGTTAATGAGTCCATGCTCGGTAATAAGTTCAGATATACCCTGCACACCTTGGCGAAGTACATCATCTGCAATCTTGAAGGTTTCAAGTAACGGCGTTCGGCGATCAATCGTTTGGAGCAAACGGTCATTAGGAATCGTAATAAGTGTATCGACTTGGCGACCAAGCTGCGCAATCGCCCACTCGGCATTTGTACGACGCTTCTCACCCTCAAAACTAAATGGCTTAGTAGCAACGCCCACACAGAGAATACCAAGATCACGAGCAATTTCAGCTACAACATGACCGGCACCAGATCCAGTACCACCACCAGCACCAATAGTAACAAATACCATATCAGCGCCTTCGAGCGCATCACGAATCTCATCAATCGATTCGCGTGCAGCAGCTTCACCAACAGATGGGTCAGCACCAGCACCGAGGCCGTTAGTAGTATTATGGCCAAGATGTATTTTAATATCAGCTTTTGAATTGTGGAGTGCTTGCGCATCGGTGTTCATTGCAATAAATTGAACTCCGACTAATCCAGCGTCTTTCATGCGGTTGACTGCTGAACCGCCTGCACCACCAACACCAACAACTTTTATGCTGGCGAATGTTTGGATTTCACTTGGTTTTACTTCCGGCATGGATTCCTATACTCCCCTATATTCACACGAATAACTATCTTGTTCTAGTATACCATTGTTGTTCACGATTGACAGACCCTCACATTTTAAAGCGCGAGAAAATGCCCTGAATGAAGCCGCCCGCGTTTTTCAGCGATGCACCACTTGGGCCACCGTGACTTTTTTGTGTTCGCTCGCGTGACGCCTCGGCATCAACGAGCATGAGTCCGACAACAGTAGCGTACTCTGGCTTATCGATATTGTCAGCAACGCCGCCAAAGCCACTTGCCTTGCCAACACGCGCCGCAACACCAAGATGTTCTTTAGCACTTTCAGCGATACCCTTCAAACTTGCAGTACCTCCAACCAAAACAACGCCACTTGGCAGCTGGCCGGCACGACCTGCTTTTTTGAGTTCTTTATTAATGAGTTCAAAGATCTCTTCGAGTCGAGCGCCGACGATTTCGTCGATATCATCAGTATTAAATGAGAGAACTTCCTTCTCTTGCTTAACGCTAACCAATTTATTCTCTCGTGAGCCAGATGCTACAGCATGCTGTAGCTTAACTTGTTCAGCAATCTCAGGATCTGTCTTTAGACCAATCGCAAGGTCATTCGTGATATTCACGCCACCCATTGGCACAACCCCAACGTACTGCAAATCGCCCTCTTCAAAGACAGAGATGCCAGTAGTTGAACCTCCGAGATCAATCACGGCAACGCCACTCTCGATTTGCTGCTCAGTCAGTACAGCCTTCGCCGCAGCAACAACCGACGGCACTGTTGCATTCGGTACAACCGTCGCTAGCTCGCTCGCCTTTTCTAGGTTCTTAACATATGGAGTCATTGCCGAAACAACATTCGCGTTAATCTCAAGTCGAGTACCTGACATACCAATTGGGTCTTTAATATTCCCCTGGCCATCGAGCGTATAACTAAATGGTACAACCTCAAGCACCTCACGATTTGCCGGCACTTTACCGGTTGTCGCAACGTCCTCAAGACGTCGAAGATCAGCTTCAACAATCTCCTGCCCTGCCGTACCCACAGCAATCATACCATCAGCACGAGTGCTCAAGATGTGAGCACCATTCACGCTAATCGTAGCGCTATTCACTTCATAGCCACTCATGCGTTCAGCCTCACCCAATGCCTGATCAATTGCATGGGCTGGGCCATTTAAGTTAACAACTGTTCCTTTGCGCATGCCAGAATTTGGCGCCTGCCCGACTCCCACAATGGTAGGCGTACCGGTCGCCGGATCAACATGGCCCACAACACAACGAATTACCGTTGTACCGACATCAATACCGACTGCATATCGAGGTTGTTCCTGCATATAGCCGTATTATAGCATAAGCAAGATAATGATACAGGCCTGTGAACACTTTAGCGCCTAGTTAAAATCTCTGCACCGTCTTCTGTAATAAGAATCGTGTGTTCAAAGTGCGCAGCCAAGCTGCCGTCACGCGCTGCAATCGTCCAGTCATCATCGAGTGTAACAATTTTTTCGCCACCGAGCGTTGCCATTGGTTCAATCGCAATAGTATCGCCAGGCTTCAGTAGTACACCAGTCCCTTTACGACCATAGTTTGGTACGTCTGGAGGCATGTGCATCTTAAGGCCAACACCGTGGCCAACTAAATCACGAATAATACCAAGTTTCGCTTTATCAAGCACCTGCTCAACTGCAGCACCAATGTCACCGGTGTAAACTGGGCCTTTAATTGCATCGATGCCAGCATACAAGCTTCGTTCAGTTGCGTTAATCAGGTGCTTAATTGCGCCTTTCGCGTCTTCACCCACCACCATCGTGAAAGCTGCATCAGTCTTCATTTGCTTATAAGTAATCACGAGATCAAAGCTCGCAACATCGCCTGAGCGAAATGTATAATCCGTTGGCACACCATGGACGATCTCATCGTTCGTGCTAATGCAAATAACACCCGGGAAATTTACCTCGCTCGTTTTGTACGTAGCAACCGCACCATATTCGGTAATCTTACCTGCAACAAAAGCATCAACGTCTTTTTCGGTCATGCCAGGCTTTACATAGGCGCGAATATCATCGAAGATGCGTGCCAAAATAGCACCACCTTGGCGCATTGCGTCAATTTGCTCAAGAGTTTTTAGCCCTGTAATTAGTCCTGCCACGTCCGCTCAACCTCATCAAAGATTCGGTCGTGAACTTCGCCGGCAGTACCAGTACCATCAAGGTGAACAATTTTTACACCTGCTTCAGCAAAAATACCAAGCACTGGGTACATTTTTTGTCGGTAAATCGTCATGCGTCGCGCGATAGTCTCCGGAGTATCCTCCATACGCTTGCGCTTCTCAAGACGTGTCATAATTTCAGCTTCAGGCACTTCAAGTACAATCACTGCATCGATTTTCTGGCCCATTTTGCTCATGTAGCCATCAAGCCATGCCGCCTGCTCTTTTGTGCGAGGAAAGCCATCAATAATAATGTTACCGTAATTTTTGCTACGCGCGTCTTGGATAGCCGCTTCAAACACATGATAAGTAAGCTCGTCACTTACAAGTTCACCAGATTTAAGCGTTTCAATCACCTTTGGGTCATCGCTCTGGCGGAGCATTTCACCCGTTGAAAGCCATTTCCATCCCTTACGGACGGCGAGCATTTGTCCCTGCATGCTTTTACCCGCACCAGTAGGACCAAACAAAAGAATCATACCTATCGTCCCCTATTACTACTTATTAAGTGTTTCTTTAACAATACCAGCAATCATTGCGCCATCAGCCGTATTACCAACTAATGATTTTACTGCACCGATTACCTGTCCCATAGCAGCAGGACCACTCACACCAAGCTCGGCAACTTTTTGCTCAATAATAGCGCGAAGTTCTGCTTCATCTAATTGCTGAGGTAAATACTGTTTGAGGATTTCTGCCTCTTTTTCCTCAGGGTCTGCAAGCTCTGGGCGATTGTTATCGCGATAAATTTTCGCACTCTCAAGGCGTTTTTTCACCTCTTTAGCAATGATCTTTTCGATCTCAGCATCAGCAAGACCTTCATCGCGTTTACCAGTAGCAACTTCTTCGTTTAAAATTGCTGCCTTGAGATTTCGCAAGGTCTCACCAACAAAACGATCGCCGCTCAAAAGGGCGGCTTTCATTTCGTTTGTAATACGCTCTTTCAGCGCTACCACTCGGGCTCCTAGCGGATGCCTAGCCGCATTTTGGCTAGCTTATCTGCTTTACGCTCGCGGCGGATAATCGCCTTAGCACGTCGCTCAGTCTTAGAAAGTGGCTTACTAAATCGCATAGAAGCCTTAGCCTCTGCGAGCACGCCGCTCTGTAAAACCTTGCGGTTGAAGCGACGAATGATGTTTTCGTTCGCCTCTCGTTCATCTTTACGTGTAACTTGTACCATATCGGAGCTATTGTAACAGATGAAAAGCTGTTTTGCAACTATTTACCTTAGGTTACGACTCAGAAGTGTAGACGAGATGCAATAATCTACCTTGCACCGACCGCATGCCACGCCACTCATTAATCGAAAGCTCTGCCCACACACTTACCTGCTGGCCAACTTCAGCAAACCATTCTTCGGGCGCAGAAAACGCCACAACGTCGAGTTTCTTACCATTTATATCCTGTAAGCTAAGCTTCACATGCTGCGATTCGCTACCCATACGGCGCACGCCTACAACGGTGACGCGCTCAAAACATATAATCGGCTCCGGATTTCCATTACCATATGGTTCAAGACGCGAAAGCTCAGTAATTAATGCTTCAGTCGCTTCGCTAAAGTCAGCAACAATTACATCAGCGGATGGTAAAAGGAGTGGTATTTGTGGAGATAAATTAAGAGATACAAAATACTCGTTAACACGCCGACGAAATGCATCAATATTTTGCGTTGGCAATGTTACGCCAGCCGCCAGCTTATGTCCACCACCTTTTGTAATAATATCGTCACTCGCCCGAATCGCATCCGCTACGCTAAAGTCACCATAGCTACGCGCGCTCCC
>DATIJR010000042.1:0-3260 GCA_035478455.1 Patescibacteria group bacterium
GCAACTGCTTGTTTTGATGCAGCAAGACCTCGCAGCTATCAACTTGTGGACTGAATATAAATACAAAGGATACAAGTACCTACGCAAATCAACGCGCAAAAAGCTCTATACAAATCTAGAGCTCATCGCAGCTGATTTCGATACCTTCTATCAAGCCAATCAAATCGACGGGGCAGGGGTGGCGCAGCATATTCACACGATTGCACCGCATGCACATGTTGAATTTCAACGTGCAGGGCTTTTGCATGCACTTACCGCCTACTTTTCATTAACGCGCGGACTTTACGAGTACCGAGAATCGAGTTCGTTCAGCCGTTTACTCCGTGACCCAAGCGAGGAAAAGCTCATCGGCGATTGTAATCAAATTGTTACACTATATGCACATCTTTATGCGAAATATTTTGAGATTCACGACCTAAAAATCCGTCTATTACCAAATCATGTTGCGCTGCATTATGGTGGGGTAGACATCGAGGCAACAAACGGCACATTTGCAAACTACGATGACGCGAAAGGCGCCGAGCTTATGCCAATCGAAGAGCTTGTCACGGTGAACTTGCTCGACACCACTGATTCGTATCTAGAGGCACATGAGGTTGCGCCTGAAGATTTCTTGCAGAGCTCACGGCTTGCTTATATGCTCAGCCATTCGCGCGAAATCGTATCACGCAATCTCGAAGCTGCTTACGGCTCAATTATTAATGGACTCATGAGTCGCAATAATTTTGCCCAGGCACTAAAATTTGCGAAGCAAAGCGGTAATATTGAACTTCTCGCGGTTGTTGGCAATAACGGAGCATTGCACCATATGGATAAGTACGAATTTGCGGCAGCACGCAAGTTCGCGCAGCATGCCTTGCGCCGTAACGAACTTGTTCAAGATAGTTACCGTGCGGAGGGCGTGTATCAATACAATCAGCAACACTTTCACGAAGCGATTAAAGCCTTCAAAGAATGTGGCGATCAAGATTCTGTTCGCAAATGTTACGCAGCCCTATTTTTCGACGAACAATCTGCGCTGCCAAAGCAGTTAACAAGCGAAAACGTTAAGCAATATAGTAAGGTAATTCATCGCATGCAAGGCTATGCGAAAAAGTCAGAAAACAAAGAACTCGTGCAGCACGTTGATAGCTTGCGCAAGTATTTGTAGAGGTGGCGTTCGTAAAAATATACTTTTGGGCACTATATATTGAAATATTTAAATATATTGATATAATGAAGGTATGGAGCAATCCCAAACCGTTGAAATACTAAAAGCTTTAGCTGATGAAACGCGTCTTTCAATTGTTCGTCGTGTCGCCCAAGGTACCTGCGCAGTACCGAGCGTTGACATTGTCGAATCGTGTCAGAGTGCGAGCCTGTCGCAACCTGCGATGAGCCATCACTTTAGCAAGCTCGTAAATGCCGGCGTTCTGCGCGTAGAAAAGCAGGGCACGAGCAAAGTATATCGGCTCAACACAGAAGTGCTCGAGCGCGCGGGAATTGACGCAACAAAATTCTAATTTGTAAGGAGAGGGTTTTATGACCAGTGTATTAGTGGTGACCGGAAGTATCCGACCAAACAGTATTAACCAGAAAATGGTGCCAGTTGTAGCAGAGCTTGCTAAAGTAAAAGGTCTTGAGGTGACAATTGCAGATCTAGGCGAACTCAACTTGCCATTCTATGACAACCCATTGCCGCCAACATCGCCAGACTTCGTTACAGATAACGCCGATGTTCTTCGATGGACCGATATGGTTCGCGAAGCCGACGGCGTGATTCTTGTAACTCCGGAATACAACCACACAATGACGCCAATTCAGCTCAATGCTGTCGACTGGATTGGTAAAGAATGGAACGACAAACCAATCGCGTTAGTTGGCTACGGTTGGCGCAGCGGTGCGCAGCAGGCACATGCTGCAGCGCGCGAAGCGCTCGCAGTGAACCTTAAGGCGCGGGTTGGCGACGAGCAGACGAACCTACTTGTAACGCGAGAACTCAACCCAGACGGTACTATTGCCGATAAAGAAACAACCGAAAAGAAAATCAATGCTAGCATTGATGAGCTCATAGAGCTTATCGAAGAAACACGTGGCGAGTAATATCGCCTAGTTCCTCCACGAAAAAGAGCGGCTGCAAATGTCGCTCTTTTTCGTAGCACAAAAGGTAAACGGGAATATTCAAGACTTGTCGAAGCAAATCGTAAGCGCTATGATGTGAGTAATGAAGAAATATCGCGCGGTGGTGTTGGTGGCGTGTACGATAATCGCCTTGGTAGTCTTAGGCTATCTTCTTACTCGTGGTGCGCACTTTGATGTATTGCAGCCGGCGGGTGCAGTTGCGAAAAGTGAGAAATCTCTAATGATTTTTGCATTCAGCATTATGATGCTTGTGGTGATTCCGGTGTTTATTATGCTAATAACCTTCGCCTGGAAGTATCGCGCAGGCAACGACAAAAAAGTCGATTACCGCCCAGAGTGGAGTGAACATAAGTTGCTCGAAGCGGTTTGGTGGGGTATTCCGATTCTTATCATTCTGATTCTTGGCACCACTGCCTGGATTACGGCGCATACACTCGATCCATATCGAAAAATTGATTCTAAAGCAGCGCCAGTAAACGTGCAGGTGGTAGCGCTCGAATGGAAATGGCTATTTATTTATCCAGACCTCGGCGTCGCCTCGGTGAACGAGCTGCCAGTGCCGGTGAATACGCCAATCCACTTCACAATTAGTGCAGATGCACCAATGAGTGCCTTCTGGGTGCCGGCGCTCGGCACGCAGATCTACGCCATGAGTGGCATGTCGAGCCAGCTCAACCTGATTGCCGATCACACGGGCACATTCCCGGGTTACAACACGAATATCAACGGAGAAGGGTACGCGAAGATGAAACTCAATGTCTACGCTAAATCAGACAAGGACTTCTTATCCTGGGTTGCCTCGGCTCGTAAATCACCAAACATGATGGATGAACAGATGCTGCAAAAGATTAGTCAGCCCGGCACGATGGACGAAACGGCCTATATGCTCATGGACGAGAATCTATACGATAAAGTCATAATGAAATACATGAAGGGCACGATGTCCGATAAAGGCAACACGGGCAATGCAATGCAACACGATATGTCAAATATGGAG
Organism: Patescibacteria group bacterium; assembly: GCA_035478455.1. Taxonomy (GTDB): domain Bacteria; phylum Patescibacteriota; class Saccharimonadia; order Saccharimonadales; family Saccharimonadaceae; genus Saccharimonas. Next base: position 3,119 of record DATIJR010000042.1, read on the forward strand.
GGAATGTAATGGACTGGCACTGGCTGATTGGGCGACTGGATTTGAGCTACTTACCACATGAACCAGTAACAATGGGTGCAGCTATCGGGATGCCACTCACGCTGATTGTCATTGCCGCTGCTCTTACATACTTTAAGAAGTG
>DATIJR010000043.1:0-4072 GCA_035478455.1 Patescibacteria group bacterium
CACCAGTGCGCGACGGGGCACCTACACCCCATCATTTTTTTGTTTTACCAGCTCCCTATTGGGAGTCTTTTATTATTCTGTTGATCTATGAATTTGTATAGTCAACATATTTGTGTCATTATAACCCTAGCACCTTTAATCATCGTTAGTCTACAGCAGCTCACAAAGAGCTGAGAACAACCCTCATAGCTTTAGCCCGAAGGGGGCGTGCGAAATGAACCGTATTGGTGTTTCAGAAGCGTTCAGCGTCGAACTGTCCGGAGATGTTCACTCACCCCACTGGACGTTTGAACTTGAACTCTGCGCTCTCCTCTTCCGAGAAGATGAGACCCAGCCGTTCACGTTCACGGGAACTCACCGCCCCACGGCAATCACCGGCGTAACCGCTGAGAGGCGTCAGGGGAAGTATGCGGCCATCGGCATCGAGCCCAAGGACATCGACCTCGCCTACACGAGGCTGGTCATCGCCGCGCACTCCGAGGAAGTAACCCCGGAAACCTCTCGCCGTAACGGCAGCTTCACCATCAACCCGACCCTGAGGAGCCTCACCTACAGCACTCGCGGTGCGCTCAACTTCGGATGCACCGCGTGCTTCCTCGACGAAGACGCAGTGCTCGGAGCCAAGCTCCTCACGCTCACACGAGCAGACGCTCAAGTCTGGCACCTCGACGACGAGCAACAACCCGCAAGCTACCCCATACTCGCACAGCTCCTCAAGAACTTCGGCGTCGAACTGGCCCCGTATGAAGTGTGAGGCCGTTGTTCCCGGCTGGAGTCACCCGTCGCTCGCCGCCTCCTGGTGCCGCGAGGATGGGTGACTCCGGTCACCCATCGCTTTATGGTTTGCTATCGGCTAGCTGAATCTTTGACTTTTCACCCGTAATCAGTTACAATATTACGGATATGAAAAGCAGTATTCACCCACAAGACTACCGCCTGGTCGAATTTAGCGACGAAATCGCGGGCTTCGCGTTCTTGACTCAGTCAACAGCGCAGACTACTGAAACGATTAAATGGGAAGACGGCAACGAATACCCACTCGTTAAGGTACACATTTCATCAGCTTCTCACCCGTTCTTTACAGGCGAAGAGAAGATCATTGACACCGAGGGTCGTGTCGACCGCTTCGCAGCACGTATGAAGGCTGCAGAGGCGCGCAAAGCAGCACTCGCATCTAAGGCTAAGAAAGCAGCAGCTAAAAAGGCTACAAAAGCTGACAACTAGCTTATAGACTAAAGAGACTACTTCGTTTTACAGGTAGTCTCTTTTTGTTAGGATATAATAAAGGAAGATTATGCCAAGAATTGAACTCAACACCGAAGAACTCCAAGCCGAAAAAGAATCACTCGGTGAATTTTTGGCGCAACCAACCGCCTACACCGATCCTGATTTCACTAAGAAAAATAAACGCTTCACTGAACTCGAAGGTATCATTGCAAAAGCAACCGAGCGCGAGACCATCGAAAAGCAACTCGCCGAGGCTAAGCAACTAGCTCAAGGTAACGATGAACTCGCAGATCTTGCCAAAATGGAGATTCCCGAGGACGAGGCAAAGCTCGCGACGGTTGAGGAAGAACTTTTCGTAATGCTCGCACCAAAAGACCCTAACGACGAAAAGAACATCATCATCGAAATTCGCGCCGGCGCTGGTGGCGACGAAGCGAGCCTCTTTGCTTCTGAGCTCTACCGTATGTACCTTCGCTGGTGCGAGGCTCACGGCTACAAAACCGAACTCATGAGCGAAAGCGCCAATGACACAGGTGGCTACAAAGAAGTCATCTTTATGATCCGTGGCGATGCACCGTACAGCAAGCTGAAATTTGAAGGTGGCGTCCACCGCGTGCAGCGTGTACCGGTTACCGAAAGCCAGGGTCGTATTCACACGAGTACTGTTACGGTTGCCGTGCTTCCTGAGGCCGAAGAAACTGATATTGAAATCAGTCCGAATGAACTTCGTGTCGACATCTACCGTTCAAGCGGTCACGGTGGCCAGAGCGTGAACACTACGGACTCAGCAGTGCGCATCACCCACCTTCCTACTGGTATGATTGTCACCAACCAGGACGAAAAATCACAGATTAAAAACCGCGAAAAAGCCATGAGCGTATTACGTTCACGTTTGTTGCAGATTAAGATTGACGAAGATAACGCAAAGCTCACTGCCGAACGACGCAACCTTATTGGTAGCGGTGACCGCAGCGAAAAAATCCGTACTTATAACTTCCCACAAGATCGCATCACCGATCACCGTATTGGCTACAGCCGCAGCAACATCCCGGCAGCGCTTAATGGTGATATTGATGATATTATCGAGCACCTCCAAGCCTACGAGCGCGAGCTTAAAGCTCAGAATATCGAACAATAGAAAATAGGCGCCAACTAGGCGCCGTATTTTCTATCTTAATCTCCGTGCACGCCCGCGATACGTACAGCATGTCGACCGGCGGCTCGTTTCTTATCCTCTGGGCGGGCATAGTCCCATGTCCTATTAGGGCTCTGACGATTCTTTCGCATCATTTCCTCAAGTGTGCCGAATTGGTGTTGAGCAACATCAATAATGCATACTTCGCCAGATGAGCTAGTGTAACGCGCCCACGAATGACCATCATACTTATCGTCATCAGGACGCTTGACCATATTGCGCTCAACGCTTACCTGACCGTTCATAACACCAAGATTAACGAGCTGCTCTGAAATAGCGCCGGCATATAGAGCCTGGTGACGACACTCACCGAAACCTCCCCTTTCATCTCCGACAATATATGCATTTAATGACACTTTCCGATGGTCAACACCGCCAAGGCGTTCTTCAAACAATTTATCGACCGCAGCAGAGTCATATCGCATATCTGCAGCAACGCGATCGTATACCGCTCCAAGAACGTGGCCTTTTCGTATCCTGCCATTGCTGCCTCTGGATGCCTCAAGCACCTTATCGACGGCCGCATCGATATATTGAGGATTGCGTTCATAGTCCACAACAATCGCCTCACCACCGTATGAACCTTCATAAACGCCCCCAATGATGGGTGTGTCGCGATTGATTGTATGACGCTCGAGACGACCTCGTTGACGCTCGGCATGTCGACGTGCGCCAGCAACATCTACAGCAAGCTGCGAGTAATCCCATCGAGCATCTCGATCAGGTTGAGCTGGAGTACGGTATGGATGGTGATTGTGTGAAGGCATTTTTATCTTTTTTGTTTTATGCTGTTATGTTATCTATATAATAGCAAATCTTTGCTACTTTGTCAATAATTTGCTTTATTATAACAGAGGTGAGATAATGAAATTATGACAGTAGCAGAATGGCTCAATAACGCTTCTAGACAATTCGCGAAAGCGGAAATCTCAACCGCTCGGCTTGATGCTGAAATTATACTTGCACACACTCTCCATAAGAGCCGCACCTGGCTACATGCACATGACGACGATACGCTCGCGCCACGTCTCATCGAAATCGCGAATGCGCGGCTCGACCTTCGACTTGACCGCACGCCAATTGCCTACATCATCGGCCATAAAGAATTCTTCACTCGCACATTCAAGGTAACGCCGAGCGTCCTCATTCCGCGCCCAGAAAGCGAATCGCTTATTGAGCTACTTGGTAAGCACCTACCTAAAAATGCCAAGCGCCTCATTGATGTCGGCACCGGCAGCGGATGCCTCGGTATCACAGCAAAACTAGAATTTCCCGCACTTAATGTGACACTCGCAGACATTAGCCGCCACGCACTAAAAGTCGCCGAGAGCAATGCGACTAGCTTGCATGCCAAAACGACACTCGTCCAGAGCAACCTCTTAGCTGAAACTCCGGGATTATTTGATGTTGTTATCGCTAATTTACCCTACGTCGATGAAAGTTGGGAGCGCTCACCGGAAACCAATAAAGAACCAGACTTAGCGCTCTTCGCCGACCATGAAGGTTTAGCCCTTATCGAGCAGCTCCTTGAGCAACTCCCCGAAGCGCTCAACCACTCAGGCCTCGCAGTTCTCGAGAGTGACCCGTGTCAGCACGAAGTAATCATCAGCCTAGCAGCAAAACTCGGCCTCAAACATATTGAGACCGAGG
>DATIJR010000044.1:0-3010 GCA_035478455.1 Patescibacteria group bacterium
ACATTTACTGCCACCGACTCGGCCTCCGGTGGGCGTGTAGTCGCCGAAATGTTCATTGTACGTGGCGCTGATCTTACAAATACTATTGTTGGCTATTCACCATATGGCACCACCGCCACGCAAACAACGACTATTCAGCCACCAACGCCTGCTACAGCGAGAAATCTCCTTCTCGCAACGTACAATGCCCAGTTTGTATCTGGCATTGATTATTCAATTGCGAGTGGCCCAAGTGGTATGTCGCAGCATATTTATCTTCCTTCGTCTACGGCTGCGCAGTCTAAAACAATCCTTGCCGTTTATCAGCAAGATATCGAAGCTGGAGCACCTGGCGCAAAGGCGCTTACCTGGGCTGGGGTACAGTCGCAGTCATCCGGCGTTGCAATTATCATTCGCGCCCTTGGTGAGCCTGATCCAAACCCCGGGCTGACCATTAAGTATACGAGTGCAACCGATACGCTTAGTACTGCTCACTTGTATTACACCTCGGCGACCGATACGATCACAACACCACTTGAAATCCGTCCCGTGCCAACAGGATATTCATCCGTGTCGGCAATGCTCGCGCAAAGCCCATTCTATGTAGCGCATCGGGGCGGATCGGCCGATTGGCCTGAAATGAGCTTGCATGCTTATACACAGTCCGTGTTCTGGGGCGCAGGCGCAGTCGAAGTGTCGCTCGCACGCACATCTGACGGTGTTTGGTTCGGATTGCATGACGCGAGTCTCGACCGCACCTCGCTTAATACTGGTGGAGGAAATGGCACGACGCTCGTTGCATCTACAATGACTTGGGCAGAGGTGCAAGCATACCAAATTCAATATCCGAATGTCGCAAATAGCGCATCACTCCCTAAACCGTATATGCGCTGGGAAGAGATTATCGAAGCGTATTACCCAAGCCACGTAATTTTTGTCGACCCTAAGGTTGCAACAGCCTACATAAGCGAGCTGCTCGCGATGATGGATGCGCTGCCAGGCACCCCAACCGATCACTTTGTGGCGAAATCATATGGCGTGACAGGGGGAGTACCGAATCTATCAGGCTGGATACACGATGCTGCTGCTCACGGATATAATACCTGGGGATATTTCTATCAGGTGGATGTACCGAACTTTGCCGCATATCAAGGCCGGTACACCATACTCGGCATGGATTACACTGCTGATGCTGCAACCTGGAGCAGTATTATGTCCTATGGCAAGCCGGTAATTGGCCATATTGTGCCAAATGGTACAGCGGCAGCTACGGCGCTTGGATATGGCGCAGCAGGGTTAATGGTGTCAGGCGTACAAGAGGTGATTCCTCGCACTCAGAACCCTTCCCAAGCCTAGCACTCATATTGATAGAGTGCTAAAACCTTGCTATAATGACGCCATGACAGAGCGCCAACGAGCAATTCTAGCAACGATTATCGAGCAGTACGCAGAAATCGCCGCCCCAGTAGGCAGTGTTACTCTCGCTAAGCTGTTTGGTGTAAGTAGTGCAACGATTCGTGCCGAGATGGCTCGTCTTGAAGATATGGGCTTTATCGAGGCGCCTCACACCAGCGCCGGTCGTGTGCCGACCGATAAAGGCTACCGTGTATATGTAAACGGTATTACCGATGCTGCAATGAGCGAACTGCCAAGTGGTCTTGATCGTAGTGCGAGAACGATTGAGGCGCACGTAAACTCACATCTCGATAAGGGCGATCGTGCTATCCGCAGCGCAGTCGACAGCCTCGTCGAGCTTACCGGTAATATGGGCTTTGCAACCATCGGGCGTGAACTTTACACAAGTGGTATTGGCCGATTGTTCAGTCAACCAGAGTTCTTACAGGGCGAACACGTTCAAGCAGTAGCGCGCCTCATAGATAACATTGAGCCATGGCTACGTGAAGCGGCGCCAAATGAAGCACTCAATGTGTTTATTGGTAGCGAAAACCCAATCGGCAAAGCGAGTGGCGCAACATTGATTATTAGCAAATTCAGCTCGTCGTATAGTGATGCGAGCTATATAGGAGTAATTGGGCCAACGCGCCAAAATTACGCGCGCACAATGCACCTAGTGCAGCGTGCCGGGGCAATGTTAGAGGAGGTATTATAACAGTGGCTAAAAAGATGACAACAGAAGAATTTGAGCAGCAGGTCGGTGAATTAACTGCAGATTTGCAGCGCATGCGCGCAGATTTCGAAAACTACCGTAAACGCGTTGATGCGGAAAAACTAGCAGCACGTGAAGATGGTGAAACGCGAGCCATTCTTAAGCTACTCCCCGTTGTTGATACAATCGAGCGCGCGGTTACGCACATCCCAAGCGATATTGCCGAGCATCAGTGGGTAAAGGGGGTCGCGGGGCTCGTAAAGCAGCTTGAGAAATCTCTTGGTGACTTGAAGCTTCAGAAGATCGATTCCAAGAGCGGCGCTGAATTTAACCCAGAGTTTCACCAAGCAATCCAATTTGACGAAGAAGCCACAGGCGACAAAGAGGTGATAGCAGATGAGCTACAGCCTGGCTATACTCTCTCTGGTCGCCCAATTCGCCATGCGATGGTGAAGGTGACCCGTAAATAACCAGCATAAACTAAAGAGCGTCGAGTAGCGTTCTTATTAGTTACAGAAAATTATAAACTAGCACTCTTGACGTAGGAGTGCTAGTTTTATTACAATGAAGATATTGGCAATCTATCAACTAGAGTGCTAAAATGTAATCAGACAATTCATACCTAATACAATAAAAGGAGAGTAGATTTTATGGGTAAAATCATTGGTATCGACCTTGGTACGACTAACTCAGCTTTTGCTTACCTTGTGGCCGGTAAGCCAGAAGTTATTGCAAATGCAGAAGGTAACCGTACGACACCGAGTGTTGTTGCAATCAACAAGGGTGGTGAGCGTCTCGTTGGCCAGGTGGCACAGCGTCAGCGCGTGACTAACGCCAAGAACACTATCTATGGTGTTAAGCGCCTCATCGGCCGCAAGTGGACCGACAAAGAAGTTCAAAAAGACCTCGACATCATGCCATACC
>DATIJR010000045.1:0-6937 GCA_035478455.1 Patescibacteria group bacterium
ATGCGAACACCTCCTACGAGCAGCGCACGCGCGTAAGCCTGCAGCGCGAAATAACCAGCGCCTTGCTCGAGCGCTATGAAATTGCTTCTGGAGACATCGACAGGGTGGCCGCTGCTGCGCAGCAAGCCGGAATCGTGAAACAGACCGTCGAAGAAATGACTGATAGGCCGAAAAAGATAGAAGTAAAAGAAGGAGAATCTATGCCGAATATACTATGCGTTGGTGATATTTTCACAGATGCATTCATCCAGCTACCCGAAGGTTCAGCAAAGGTGATTAAAGAAGAGGATGGTAAAGAATGGCTCGCATTGCCATTTGGCCAAAAGCCGCCATACGACCACGTTGATATCGTGCGCTCGGTTGGTCCATCGCCAAACTCTGCTGTGTCAATGTCTCGTCTCGGTGTCAACGCAAGTTTGATGGCATGGATCGGCGGTGATGATACGGGTAAGGAGGCACTCGCCCACCTTGCCGAAGAACGCATCAACATCGACAGCATGGTCACTGAGCCTGAAAACAAGACCAGCTACTGGTACGTACTTCGTTACGGTGCTGACCGTACAATGCTTGTACGGAGTGAAAAGTATAAATACGAATGGCGCGACCCTGCCGTGAAGCCAGATTGGATTTACTTGTCATACATCGGTGAGCTTGCATGGGACTTGCACGAAAAGCTGCTTGACTACTTGCAGCGCAACCCAGATGTAAAGCTTGCCTTCCAGCCAGGCACCTTCCACTTCCAATGGGGCGTAGAAAAACTTGCCGCCATTTATGGTCGCAGCGAAATCGTAGTTATGAACCGCGAAGAAGCTGTTGATGTAACAGGCGCGAGCTACGACAACTTGCACGAGCTTGCGAACGCCCTACACAATATGGGGCCTCAATATGTTGTAATCACCGACGGTCCAAAGGGCTCGTATGCATCGCATGATGGCAAGCTTGTCACAATCCCTAATTATCCGGACCCAGCACCGCCACTTGACCGTACGGGCGCGGGCGACGCCTTCGCAAGTACGATTGTAGCAGGGCTAGCACTCGGTAAAGATTTCGAAACCGCACTTACGTGGGCGCCAATCAACAGTATGAGCGTTGTGCAGCATATGGGCGCACAAGCGGGTCTACTCACATTGCCTAAGCTTGAGGAGTTCCTTGCGAACGCTCCTGCGGACTATGAAGCGAAGGAATTGAGCTAATGCGATATCAGATTTGTGTATCCGGAGCAGCGGCAGGCGAAACGGTAGTAGGTGCACACGACCTGGCATTTCAGCTGGGTGAAGAAATTGCAAAAGCAGGCAAGACGTTACTGACGGGGGCAACCGTCGGTCTGCCTCACTACGCCGCGATGGGCTTTATGAACATTCCAGACAGCAAAGGGAGCTCAATCGGCTTTAGTCCGGCAAGCAGCTACCGTGAGCATGTGGCCACTTATCGTCTACCGACCAAGGAATTCGACTATATCAACTTCACAGGGATGGAATACGTCGGTCGCGACGTTCACCTTGTGCGAAGCGCTGACGCGGTCATTACTGTTGGCGGCCGAATGGGCAGTTTGCACGAGCTTTCAACGGCACTCGAAAGTCGCAAAGTGTGCGGGGTACTCCTTGGCAGCGGCGGCCTCGCGGATTATGCAGCAACGCTATTGCAGCATATTGAAGCCCCTGGCGGCCGTGATGTAATCTACGATACTGATCCAACACGTCTCGTCGCAAAGGTAATCGAGCTACTTGATAAAAAGTACGCCGACTTCCACGATGTCGTCGACGCAACGTTATCTGATACCCCCCAGCCCGCCCTCAAAAAGCGCCGCGGATAGCGGTAGGGTAAACGTGTATAATAAAGAGGTGAATAAATTTCACCTCTTTTCTAAATACCAACCAACAGGCGATCAACCAACAGCAATCGCTCAGCTTATTGATGGCCTAGAAAAGGGTGAACGCGAGCAAACGCTTCTTGGTGTCACTGGGTCGGGTAAGACCTTTACGATGGCGAATATCATAGCTAATCGTAATGCACCAACCCTGGTACTTGCGCATAACAAAACCCTCGCAGCGCAGCTCTTTAGCGAATTCAAATCATTCTTCCCTGAGAATGAAGTCCACTACTTTGTGAGCTACTTTGATTACTATCAGCCTGAGGCCTATATCGCGAGTAGTGATACCTATATTGAAAAAGACTCTGCAATCAATGAAGAGATCGATCGCCTGCGTCACGCTGCCACGAGTGCGCTATTGACGCGCCGCGATGTGATCATCGTCGCCAGCGTAAGCTGTATTTACGGTATTGGTTCGCCGGATGATTACGCGGAGATGGCAATCACCGTAAAGCGCGGTGAACGGCGTCAGCAAGACAAATTGATTCGATTGCTTACAGATATTCAGTACACCCGCAATGATATTGACTTTAGCCGCGGTACATTCCGCGTGCGCGGTGACGTAGTAGATGTCCGCCCAGCTAGTAGCGAAACAGCGTACCGACTTGAATTCTTCGGTGATGATATCGATCGTATCACGCAGATTGATCCGCTCACCGGCGAGATTTTGGGCGAGCCCGAACAAGTCACTATTTTCCCATCGAGCCACTATGTCACGCCAAAAGAAAAAGTAGCTCGCGCTGTCGTAAACATCAAAAAAGAATTTGACGAACGCATGAATTATTTCGAATCGCATGATAAACATCTCGAGGCGCAGCGGCTTAGTCAGCGAACTAAATACGATATTGAAATGCTTGAAGAAACTGGTTTTGTGAAAGGTATCGAGAACTATAGCCGATACCTCACCAACCGCGAACCGGGCGAGCAGCCAGCGACGCTGCTTGACTATTTCCCTGATGACTTCTTGTTGTTGGTTGACGAAAGCCACGTAAGCTTGCCGCAGGTACGTGGTATGTATAATGGCGACCGCGCTCGTAAAGAGGTGCTCGTGGAATACGGATTCCGTTTGCCGAGCGCCCTTGATAACCGACCTTTGCGCTTTGACGAGTTTGAACGTCATGTTAATCAAACGATTTATGTGTCAGCGACACCAGGTGAATATGAGCTTACGCATAGCCCTGAGCCGGCACAACAGGTGATTCGCCCAACAGGCTTGCTTGACCCACCGATTACTATTCGTCCTGTTGATACGCAGGTGGATGACTTAATTGCAGAGATTAGAGACCGCATTACAAAGCATCAGCGAGTGCTTGCGACGACTCTCACAAAACGAATGGCCGAAGATCTATCAAGCCACTTACTCGAGCTTGGCATCAAGACGGCGTACATTCACAGTGAAGTCGATACGCTTGAGCGCGGTGATATTCTGCGAGATCTTCGTATGGGCGTATACGACGTGCTCGTGGGTATTAACTTGCTACGCGAAGGCCTCGACCTTCCAGAGGTGAGTTTGGTAGCAATTCTTGATGCCGATAAAGAAGGCTTCTTAAGGAGTGAGAGTGCGCTCATACAGACAATTGGTCGCGCGGCGCGTCACGTTGACGGTCAAGTAATTATGTATGCCGATAGAATCACGGGCAGCATGCAGCGCGCAATGGATGAGACAAATCGTCGTCGAGACATTCAGCACGCCTACAATGTTGCGCACAATATAACACCGCGTGGTGTTGATAAAGCAATTGATGAAGGCCTTCGCGCAATCATCCCGCAAAAAGAAGACGCAAAACACGAGAAGCTGAACTTGAAGAAGATTCCAAAAGACGAATATGCCGGCCTAGTGCGCGACTTAAGTGCTCAAATGAAGCTTGCGAGCGCTAATCTGGAATTTGAGCGTGCCGCAGAGCTACGCGATACGATTAGAGAAATCAAAGAACAGATGTAATAGTCTTACGTTAAGATTGTCGACACCTCTGCGGAATGGTAGAATATCTTTACGGTTACAGCAGCAGCTGTAACATTGGCAAGGTGCTAATCTACCGGGATGAGGTGACGCGATGTCGGTACTCGTTGAGATGGCATTCGACGAGGCGGCCGCATATCAGGAGGCTTGGAAGGTCTTCGAGGATGTGCGTCTGAGCCGCATCCACGCGCGTAGGGCTGTACGGTACGACGGCGTCCCGCGCGATCAGGGCCTGGAACATGACTACTGCGTCGCACGACACAATATGATGGTCGCGCTTCGCGACTTCGAATGGCGAGAGGAGGCAGCGGCAAACACGGCAATTCGAATGGCCAGCTACATGAATGTCGCGAGGTTGCCGCCTAAGCTCGATTTCGACGACGTGCTGTACTACATCGATCACCGTGGTGGCGTCCACATCTTCTACGGAGGAGGACTGTCCCCCACAGGGTACGGAAACTCACCCGACGGCCGCAGGCATGGCCACATCAAACTCAGTCCACGCAGAAGCAGGAGGGGCGGGTACGATGTGGCCTACCGGCGGAAGCCTGGGTAGGCACTTTGCTTTTGGCCTCGTCCTGCGTCGCATCCAGCGGCGTAGGCGGGGCCTTTAGCTTTGCTTAGAGGCGATATAAACCGAGTATGGGGCAAGTTGAATGGTCGCCATACCGCTATCGTCAGTTGTGATCTCGTGGAGCGCAACTTCTGGAAAGTCAGGACTATAGCCTTTCCATGTACTATTGAACCGAATATTCCAGGTTCCGTTCTGAGGGAGGTGAAGCTGATAGGTATGAAGCACTGCATTGCTAAAATTAGCAATCACAATTGTGCTGTCGTTGCTATCGGCGCTGCTCGCACGAGCAAATCCTATAACGTGGTTATTGTCGTCCTGATGGAATACTGATGTATATTGGCCCTGGAGCCCAATGGAATTGCCATAAATATTTTTACGAAGCGCAGTCAGATGCTGATGGGCAAGGGTAAATCCAGCATGAGTAGTTGTATGGCTCCACTCGAGCGCCTGCCAATCATTGAAGGCGCCATCCTGGAGAAATTCTGCGCCCTGTAGCATCATTGGAATGCCTGGTGCGGTAAACATCATACATGCGGCAAGTAAGGTCTTTTGCTTTGCGGCAAGGCTAGTCGGATTCTCCGGCGCAACAGCATCGTTAAGACGCACAGAGCCGTTGGCTGCGGTATCATGTGAATCACTGAAGATAACCTTTTCAAATGCATCACCATTATAATTACGTTCAAGTTCATAGCGTACGCCACTCAGCGTTGGCGTAGAGTTCGGATTAAGCCCTAGCCCGTCGCGCAGCACATGCGGGAATCCCAGTTCCCACTGCGCATCAAATCCACACCCGGTGTCGGATCGTTTGCAGGTAACGAAGGAGCTATTTGCGCAGTCCTCGGCAATAATAAGCGCCTGGGGATTGATCTTGTGCGCGACTTCTACGATATCTTGCAAAAGCAGCCATGCATCAGGGATATCATGCTCGGGGTCGTTATCATGACCCTCGGTGTTGCGCATGTAAATTGTCGAATCGACTCGTAGGCCATCAAGATGATACTCATTGAGCCACATAGTGATGTTATCAAGGATAAACTGACGCACCTCAGGCCTACCGTAGTCTGGCCGTCCACCCCATGGCGTATCTCCGCGAATGTCATTATAAAAGTAAATACCTCCACGGCCATTCTCATTCCAGCCATCAAACTGCCATAAGTCACTCTCACCGTAGAAATGATTGTATACGACGTCAAGAATCACACCGATGCCGCGCTCGTGGCAGGCTTTCACAAAACTCATCAGGCCATATCGGCCACCCAACATGCTTTCGACGCTAAAAATATAGTTTGGCGCATAGCCCCAGCCATTGCTGTAAGCCATGCTGGTAATTGGCATGAGCTCGATGGTCGTAACGCCTAGTTGGGCAAGATAATCAAGTTTTTCGATTGCTGTATCAAATGTGCCGGGCGTTGATGCGTCGGGGCGATTGAATGTGCCTATGTGGAGCTCATAAATAATCTGCTGATTTTTAGGTAATGGCTCAAAAGTGCTATCGCCCCAGTCAAATTCGTTATCAACAATCACCGAAAAGCCGTTATCACTGGAGGTAATAGCTCGCGCTCGGGGGTCGTTCTTCTCGAGCATGCGGCCATCTTTGGTGGTGATGTAATATTTGTACTGCTGGCCTGGCTCAACGTCCTTAACGGTAATCGACCAGTAGCCGTCTTGCTCACTTTCCATGTCGAGCATGCCATCAGGAGTAAACGTGCCGCCAATTGCTACTTTTTCAGCAAAAGGAGCCCACACTCGAAACTCAGCCTTGCCGCGCGATAACATTACGCCGAGGTTTTTCTTAATCTGATGGCTCATGCATCTATTTAACCATAAGTAGCTTCAATGGTTGCTATATTTCTCGGGGTTTCTCTGGTACAATATATCCCAATGAGCACAATAACCACCAATGATGTGCGGCACCTCGCACAGCTAAGTAATTTGCAGCTTTCGGACGACGAAATCACGAGCCTTCAGACAGACCTCGCAAATATCTTAGACTACATAGACCAGTTGAACGAAATTGACACGACCGGCGTGGAGCCGACATACCAGGTAACTGGCCTTGAAAATGTATGGCGTGACGACGTTGTCGATGCGAGCACTGTAACTCGTGAAGACTTACTCGCATTAACTCACGATCAGGCTGATAACAGCATTAAGGTTCCGCAGGTATTGGCATGAGCATCCGCGACCTAGTAGCCCAGATTAACGCTGGCCAGACAACAGCGCGTACGCTTGTTCAGGATGCACTTAAAAAAGCTAAGGATGCCGAAGAATATCACGCACTGCTTAGCCTTACCGAAGAGCGTGCGCTTGCTCGCGCTGATGAAATCGACGCACGCATCAAAGCGGGTGACGCTGTCGGCGCACTTGCTGGCGTACCGTTTGTTGTAAAAGACAACTTCCTTGCATTCGGCGCCCCAACAACCGCCGCAAGCAAAATGCTCGAAAACTTCGAAGCACCCGTACAGGCAACCGTGGTTGAAAAGCTCGAACAAGCCGGCGCAATCTGCATTGGTAAATCCAACCTCGATGCCTT
>DATIJR010000046.1:0-7518 GCA_035478455.1 Patescibacteria group bacterium
ATATGAGTGGTACTGGTCCGCTTGTGGCGGATAATGCCATAAATGGCACTATCGTTGCTTAGAAATATCTATTCTTCAGGAGTATCACGCTTAAAGATACGATTTGGAATGAGCGACATGAATTTAGCTGCACGACTATCAGCATGCATTTGCTGGCGCATATAATCTTTAAATGGCGCAATATTGCGAGCTTCGGTAATACTGCGGTGCAACGGACGTATGAGCAGACTTCCCAGTGAGGCGCCGATAGCGATGGCAAGCGCGGCGCTTAGAGTGTTAAACATAGTGGAAACGCCACTGAGAAATAGTGGATGCCCTGGTGGGTAATTAACAAGCTGCATCAGGCCATTATATAGCGATACACCTGGAACGAGCGGCAGAATGCCGCATGCGATGATGCCAGAAGATGGCGTACGCCAGAGGCGTGATGACAATGATGCCTGCCCAAAGGATGGCACGTAAGCGGGTTTGAGTTGCAAGCGCCTGAGCCATAGCGGCAAGACCAGCACCTAAGATTTGGAAGTGTAGCTCAGTAAGCTGCAATGGGTCTGGCGATACCGCGATACCGATATTGAGCTTGCGCGCAACGTATGTGCCAAAGAGAATACCTGCCACAATTCCAAGTGTCAGGAGTGTCGCCCGCAACAAGCGCGCGGTCGCTGTTAGATAGTATTCTTCAAGCGCATCTTGAACAGCACCGACTATAGCAAGGCCTGAAATGAGTAAGAATATACCGCCTACCACAATGAGCGTCGGTTGCATGCCGGTAAAGAACGTGATGTCGTGGCGTCCGAACCATGCGACGGTTGCTGCAAATAACGTTACGATAGTGCTTGCTGCAGCTTGCCTAAAGAATGGCACTGAAAGCCTATTGCCGAGAATCGCTAGAACACGATCGACAATTAGGGCGGCAAGCGCTGTTAGCAGAATTATTCGCAAGTCTGTTGTGTACATCAGCACAATTGTAGGAGCAATGGCAGCATTAGCGAGGCGAGGCACCCACTTAGGATAGTTCGCCGGGTGGTTGAGGATCCCATCCATACGCGTCTCGGCCTGATCCAAACTCAGTTTCCCCGTACGAATCTCCCTAATAAGCCGCTGCACGGCCTGAATGGTCATGTTATTAACATCGCGAAACGGGATTGGGCGCACCAGAGTTAACGGCTCTTCGGCAAAACCACGGATTTGTGCAATATAGAGCAAGTTGTATGTGATCGTAACGCTGGCAGGCTGATCACAGTATGCCTCGGTAATATCAAGCGCCTGCGACACGACACTGTTAGCAGCTACTCCCATCGATAGCAATAAATCGCTGGCCGTCATTGCGAGACGTAATGCTCGCAGATTGGGCGTCAGCGATTTTGTGGCATCAATAGCAAAGGCCGTGCGAAGTTCATCGAGATTTGGATGGGCAAGTCCCTGGGGCTTTAGCCATTTCTTGCCTTTTGACTGCTTATCCACCTAGCTACCTAGACTGTGCCGTCAACGATTGGTGTAATTGATTCACCGAATACCCCAGAAATAAACTGGCAGTAGGCGTCGATGTTTTCTTTGAAGTACTGCGGATGCGCCTTTTGTATCTGCGCTACCACATAATAGCCGGTTGCGACCATCGCAACGTAGCCGGCATTTTGCGGAAGTGGCACGTTAAGACGGTTTTGCGGTTCGCCCCAGGTAGTATTGGTTTCGCCAAAACTGATAAAGAGCTCGTTGCTTGGAGCAACTGTAGTTGCGTGGCGTACATATTCGCTTGTTTCGACATCGCGGGCAATATTGCGACCAAACAGTTCGATGAACTTCACCTGAAGCATACGAATGACGCCGGCGAATTCTGGGGGTACAATCAAGTAGTATTTATCGAACTTTGCAAGATCAGGTAATTCAAGCGTATCGATTTGCTGCTCGATAAAGCGTTTAATTGCCGCTGGATCTTCACGCGTGAGACCCATCATCATCGACATGTAGGTGCTTGTGTTGTAGGTGTATGGTTCACGGTTTTTAGGGTATACCAGTGCCGTGATCTCACCTTCTGATAATTCTTGCTGGGCTGGTGAGTTTGGCGTATTGGTAATGAGCGTGACATGCTTGCCTGCATCGCGTGCCTTACGAGCCAAGATTGGTGCATGCTTGCCACCCGAGGCTGACACTACGACTACTTCGTCAATATCATCAATGTGACCAAGTTTATCGTCAACAGAGCTTTCGCTTGCAAAGATTGCATCGGTTTCGGCAAATAAAATACGGCCAGTTGCTTCGGCATTGCCCGACCCAACGACGAGCGGTCGCTTAAACGCGCTAACATCGAGTGTTGGTACAGTTTCGGCCGCTAGCATTTCCAGCGCACCCAACACTACAGTGTCGAGGCTCGGCAATGAATCAATATCAAAATTCTTCAGTTCTTCCCTATTTGGCTGTTCCATCAGACTCTCCTTTTCTCATATCATATCATAAAGCACTAGCGTGTCAGAGGTGACTATGCGATACTAAATGTAGTATGCAGGTATTGAGGGAAACGACAGACTTAGGGGTGAAATTAGCTGATGCTTTGACATCGGCATTGCAGGCGCATGATAGAGTCATTTGGCTTGTGCCGGGGGGCAGTAACATTGATATAAGCGTAGATGCGTCGCAGCTACTCGACAGTGAACTAACGCGTAGACTGGTTATTATGCAGACCGATGAACGGTTTGTAGCGCTCGATAGTGCTGATTGTAATTGGTATCAACTCGCCAATGCTGGCTTTGATACTAAGTACGCGACGACATTCCCAATGCTTATTGAAGGGAAAACTCGAGATGAAGTAGCTGAGCTGTACGGCGAAACTGTTCTTCGCGAGTTTATCGCAGCTGATTATATTGTTGGTCAGTTTGGGGTTGGGAGTGATGGCCATATTGCTGGGATTAAGCCAAACTCACCGGCGAGTACAAGCGACGAGCTCGTAAGCGGCTACCAGGGCGAAGATTTTGAGCGCGTAACACTTACCTTCCCGGCCCTTCAACAGGTAGACGAAGCTTTTGCATTTGTTTTCGGCGAAGCAAAGCGCCCAATACTTGAAGAGCTTCTCGGCGACATTCCGTCACTTGCCGAATTTCCAGCGGGTGTACTTCGCACCACGCCAATTAGCACGGTATATAACGATCAAATCGAAGATAATTAAGGGGGATATATGAAACTTGTTCTTGTAGGGCTTGGAAAAATGGGTGGCCAGATTGCTAAACGCCTGATTGAATCTGGTCATGATGTTGTTGCCGTTGACCCAAACCCCGATGCAGTTACTGCTGCTACTGAGTTTGGCGCTATTGCCAGCACGAGCCGCATTGATGCTGTGAGCAAATTCAATGGTGAGCGGGTCGTGGTGTGGCTGATGATTCCTGCTGCGTATGTGAACGATGAAATTGCTGAATGGTGTAAAGTTCTCCCTGAAGATGCGATTCTTATTGATGGCGGAAATACAGACTTCCGTGAAACAAAGAAGCATGCGGTGCTTACAGGTGAAAGGAATGTTCGGCTCCTTGATATCGGCGTAAGTGGCGGTGTTATGGGCCTTGCGAACGGATTTTCAATGATGGCTGGTGGCGATGAGTCTGCCTATGAGACAATCGTACCGATACTCGATGCACTTTCGGCGCCTCGTGGAGGTCATGAGTACTTCGGCGAGGTTGGTTCTGGTCACTATATTAAAATGGTTCACAACGCCATTGAATACGGTATGATGGAGGCGCTCGCGGAAGGTTACCAAATGCTCCGTGAAGGGCCGTATAAAGATCTTGACCTTGCGAAGGCTGGTGACGTATGGCAGAAAGCAAGCGTGATTGAAAGTACGCTTAATAAACTTGCAACAGAGATTATGCATGAAGATAAAACACTTGCGAGCGCAAGCGGATACGTGGCAGAATCTGGCGAAGCGCGTTGGACTCTCGAAGAAGCTGAGCGAGCGCACATTGCTCTACCGGCAATTCAGGCAGCATTTGATGTACGCCTCGCCTCTGAAAAAGGTGATGTGAGCTACACGACTAAGCTCCTTGCTGAGTTACGCAACAAATTTGGCGGACATCCGCTCAACACGAATGGATAATATGGACTACACAGATTTTCATCTTGAACTTACCCCGGCAACAATTGTCATCTTTGGTGTGACTGGCGATCTTTCAACTCGTAAGCTCTTGCCTTCGCTTTACGAGCTCGAAAAGAACGGGCTACTCCATCCTAAGACGCGTATTATCGGTATCACTCGTCGCAAGTTTAAGGTTGCGCAGCTTCTTAAATTATCGAAAGAAGGTATTCGTGACAAAGACGGGCGCGTGATTGGTGGCACACTTAAGTCGCTTGGCAAGAAGATTGAGATGTATGAAATGAATGCGGCTTCTGCCGAGGGCTACCCTGGCCTTAAAAAGTATCTTGATGAGATTGAGGCGCAAGTTGGCTTATGTATGAACCGTCTTTACTACCTCGCTATTCCACCTCAGGTATCAGCGCCAATTATTACGCATCTTGGTGAGAACGGACTCAATCACGGATGCACGAAACATAGCACACTTTCGCACTTGCTGCTCGAGAAGCCGTTTGGATTCGACACTGTTACCGCCGAAGAGCTTATCACGGTAACTCGCAAGTACTTTGCTGAAAAGCAACTTTTCCGCATCGACCATTACCTCGCAAAAGAGACAGTACAGAATCTTGTGACATTCCGATTCCGCAACCCAATTTTTGAAGATATTTGGGATAGTCGGCATATTAAGTCGATCAGCGTGATTGCTGACGAGAAACTTGATATTGAGGGACGCGCTAATTTTTATGAGCAAGTTGGTGCAATGCGCGACTTGATTCAGAGTCATCTTCTGAACGTTGTGTCAGTAGTGATGATGAACCGCCCGAAAGATATCACCAATAGCGATGATATCCATGCTGAACGTCAGCGCGTTCTTGACGCGATTGAGCCTGTACCTGCTAACCGAGTACTTGAGCGAGCGATTCGTGGCCAGTATATTGGCTACCGTGAAGAGGTAAATAATCTATCGTCAAATGTTGAGACGTTCGCGGCGCTTGAACTTCGTTCAAAGCAGCCCCATTGGCAGAACGTGCCAATTTATGTGCGAACTGGTAAGGCACTTGCGAAAAAACAAACGTGTATTGTTATTGAGTTTAAGCCTCAGGCCGGCGACCACATTCATACCAATCAATTAGTATTTTATGTTCAGCCAAACGAGAGTATTACTGTGCAGCTTTGGGTGAAGAAGCCAGGTTTTGAGAACGAGCTACAAATGGCACCGATGCAGTTTAATTATCAGCAAGTATTTGATACTCATGGTCACCCCGATGCGTACGAGCGCGTGCTTGTCGATGCAATCCGTGGAGACAATACGCTGTTCGCGACGAGTGATGAAGTGATGGCATCATGGCGGATTATTCAGCCAGTGCTTGATTACTGGGCAACAACTGGTGATGATTTAATTCGTTATGCAAAGGGCTCTGATGGGCCCGATATGAGCAGCCTTATCACACGCTAAACAAGAGTTTAAGCAATGTAAAAAAGAGTCAGGAATCCCTGACTCTTTTTAATAATTTGCTTACCTTTAGAGGCCGAAGCGTGCAAACTGACCAGCGTCAGGCGTATCTCGTAGTTGGCTCGCGAGCGTGCGGAGCTCATTCTGCTGCTTTACGCCAGCATTCAATGTGCTATGTGGATCGCAAACACGACGTACGGCCTCGTACATGGCTACGACTTTTTCATCGAGTTCACCATATACTGCCCGTGTCTTGAGGCGACCCTCGCCTCCTTCAGCAATCATTGTGCCTTGGTGCGCGTAAACCATTTTACTCAGTGTATCGAGCAGTTTAAATACGCGCTGCTTGTCGGCTACTTTATTAAGCGAGAGTGTTGGATAGACGGAGTATGTGTTGAGAATCACATGGCCAGCGAGCGGCAGTGCAATATGCTCTTGTGCTGCATACACCTTCAACGCAGACACAAAGCTTTCGAATTGCTCGGTCGGAATGTGGAAGCCTCCGAAGATATCAGGTGCTACATCGCCCGCGTGATCAGGGAACTGTGCGTAGTGCACAACGTCGAGCGCTGCAAGCAGTTCGTCGGCCGCCTCGCCATCGGCCGTTATAAGCTTCGTACCATCTGTTTTTTCGAGCCCTTTGGTTAGGCGCTTCAACGCCTTTGCGCGGTGATGGTCGTTGAAGTCGTCAAATCCGATAACAACAACTGCCTGAGGTTGGAATTCTGTCGAGGCTTCATTGTAGAACGAGTATGCGCGGCCAGTAGCTTTGGCTGTTTCAAATAAATCAGCATCGAAATACTCAAGCATAGCGGGGCTCATTTTGGCCAGTTCGTCGAGCGTGTCACGCGCAACGCCGGCATCGGCAAATGTGACAACGCCAACGCCAAGTCGCGCGCTTTTAAACTCAGCGCGTAAGATCATTTCACTAATAATGCCAAGCGTACCCTGAGAGCCAATAAAAAGTGGCGTAAGGTCAAAGCTGCCATCTTTGCGTTTTACATCAGCAATAGAACTATACCCGGCCATGTCATCAGCCGTGAACGAATCTACTACCTCTGCATACTCATCGATAATTCCGTCGATGCCCCGGTAGATGTCACCTTCAAAGCCCTGCATGCCTTTTTTGCGATTGAGTTCGCGTTTGTTAATACGTTTGGTTTGCAATACATCGCCATTTGCGAGCACAACCTCGAGTTGCTCAACAGCGCGGCTAATATTGCCGTATTTGCCAGCAAACGGGCCAGCAACAGCATCCGCAACAGCACCGCCGACGGTGCCATATGATTTTGAGCCCTGTAAGGCTTGGATTCCGGCACCGCTTAGGCTAAGCGCGGCCTGCACCGCTGCAACTGAAGCACCAGGCTGTAAACGGATAAGTTTTTGCTTGGCATCATATTCATAGACACGGTCCATGTGGGCGGTGGTAACGAGGAGGATACCCTTACCGATCGCTGCACCACTACCGTCAGTACCAGCACCGCGAGGAGTAATTGATATCGTATGGCCCTTTTCGGCCAGCTGCCACGCAAAACGTGCAACTTTACGAATATCGTTCGTAGTTCGAGGGTAGATCACCATTTCAGGCTTAAGTGAAAGCACACCGCCATCGCTGGCATGCGCAATGCGAATATCCTCACGAGTGACGACTTCACCACTTATATGACCGCGAAGATACGCAGCTACCTTACTCATAGATTACCCCCTCTACATGCATTACCACCAGTATAGCATAAGGGATATGCAAAATCCCATAAAATTCCATCGCTAAAAACGATATTTTTGTGTTAGAATAATAAAGCACTACGCGGATGTGGTGGAATTGGTAGACACGTTAGCCTTAGGAGCTAATGCCGTGAGGCGTGAAGGTTCAAGTCCTTTCATCCGTACCATGAAGTTAAGATCTCTCCGGAGGTCTTTTCTTTTTATGACTGCACCCAGGCGCGCCAGTTTGCTGTTCCGGTCTCGAGACCTTGGAATGTAATTGCATTAGCGTCGCCAGACGAAGCAAGTC
>DATIJR010000047.1:0-7618 GCA_035478455.1 Patescibacteria group bacterium
CCAACGGGCACACGTCAACCTGTTGGCAACTATGTCGGCCCATACGTGTACATCTGGTCGGGTGATAATGGCTTTAGCCTATTTACATTCTTCGATGGCGGCTCGACAAGCTGCCCAGCGCCAATGGTCTATACATGGGACAGTGGCACTGGCGCAGTAATGTGCCAGCAAGACGTTTCATACACCTAGCTCTTAACAGTAAGATCAGATTCTGCGACAGGGTTTGCCATTGACGCTTCTGCTGGCTTTGACCGCGCCTTATCACGCTCATTCATCTCACGTAAAATATCGCGCATTTCTATATTAGCGCGGTGTGCACGGTAGGTAGTGACAGCGTTTATCATATACAAAATAACAATCACAACAGAGGCGACGCTTGCGGTGATAGTAAATACAGTGATGAGTGTCATAACCTCAGGGGGTAGTGAAAACGACGGGAGATTAGTGCCATTAGAGCTGCCGTTGAGCAATGAGTTTAAATCTGTATCCATACTAAAAGCATAGCATAAGCATATTGCTATGGTACAATCGGTGGCAATAGTATGATTACGCCAACACTCCTCAAACAATTTCCAATTATCTCAGATCAGGTTGATGTGCGTGAGCTCACAGCCATTTTAAACGAGTTTGAGCGATTGTTGATACAAGGGAAGCGTGGTAATATTGTGGAACTCGGTTGCTACGTTGGCACAACCTCATTATTTATCCGCCGCCTCATGAACGAATACAAAGCTCGCGACGAATTCCATGTATACGACTCATTCGAAGGCCTTCCAGAGAAAACCTCACAAGACATGAGTGTAGCAGGCGACCAGTTTGTGGCCGGCGCCTTGCATGCTTCGCGGCGCGCTCTACTCGAAAACTTCAAAAAAGCGCACCTGGATGCGCCAATTGTACACAAGGGATGGTTCAGTGATTTAACACTTGCGGATATGCCCGATGGAATCCTATTTGCGTTTCTCGATGGCGACTACTATGAATCAATTCGCGATTCACTAAAGCTGGTCGAGAAGAAGCTTTTGCCGGGTGCAATAATTATCGTAGACGACTACGCAAGCGAAGCACTCCCAGGTGCGGCGCGTGCCGCCGATGAATGGGCAAAGCGCAAAGGCTATCGCGTGCAAAGTATGGCAAGCTTGGGGATCATCCGTACCTAACGGGCGGGTTTCTTTAAGCATTCGCAAAGCTTGGCTTTGTAAAACTAGGGGTATACGATTAACGGGCTCTACATGCCTATGAAGCGACAGGAGTATACTATAACCATGAAGATTTTAGTTGTTGACGACGAAATTCGAATTGCACGTGCAATCAAACAAGGCCTCGAACAGGATGGCTATGCAGTTGATCTCGCGTACGATGGTGAAGACGGCTACAACTCAGCACGCGCTGATGAATATGACTGTATTATTCTTGATGTAATGATGCCAGAAATTGAACGGGTACGAAGTATTGCGCAAGCTTCGCGAAGATGGCTACAAAACACCAATCTTGATGCTCACTGCCAAGGACCAAGCACGCGATGTCGTGAAGGGTCTCGATAACGGCGCCGACGATTACCTAGCTAAGCCATTCTCATTCGAAGTACTTGGTGCACGACTTCGTTCACTTCTTCGTCGCCCACACGATATGGTAGATAACGTACTGACTGCGAAAGACCTTGAAATGGACATTGTCCGTCGTGAAGTTCGTCGCCAAGGTAAACCAGTACAAGTATCAAGCAAAGAATTTGCAATTCTCGAATACTTACTACGCAACAAGAACCGAGTACTTTCTAAAACGAACATCATGACGCACGTATGGGATTTCGATGCTGATATCTTGCCGAATAACGTTGAAGTATTTATTAATTATCTGCGTGGTAAAATTGATAAGCCATTCAAGGGCGACCAGCTTATCCAAACAGTACGAGGGTTCGGATACGTAATCAGGGATGAATAATGAAACACCTTAAACAAGATGCGCTACGACTCACCGGCACCTATCTCGCCATTATTATGGCGATGAGTGTTGGGTTTAGCGTTATTTTTTACAGTGTTTCAATGCGCGAGCTTGATCGCCGTCCGCACACAATCTCGTTAACAGACATTGCGCCAGACCCAGATACACAGCTAACGTTTAATGATTACTTATCAAACCGTGCCGAAGAAGCGCGCACCTCACTGCTAGTCGATCTGATACTTGTGAATCTCATGGCGTTAATCTCAGGGGGTATTTTAAGCTACTTGTTGGCGCAATATACGCTACGGCCAATCGAAGAGAACATGGAAGCGCAGGCGCAATTTGTGAGCGATGCGAGCCATGAGCTACGCACGCCACTTACAGCTCTTCGTACGGCTAATGAAGTCGCACTCCGTGACAAAAAGCTAAAGCTCGCTGATGCACGCGCAGTAATCGCCGATAATATCGAGGATATTACGAGACTGCAATCGCTTGCCGATTCAATGCTTGGGCTACTTCGCGACGATACGGCAGACTTTCAGACCGACGTTTCACTACCTGACGTTGTGAGTGAAGCGATGAATATAATAGTAAGCCAAGCTCAAGCTAAAAACATCTCTGTTGAGGACGCAACCGGCGACACAGTGCTCTACGGCAATGCGCGTAGCCTCACGCAACTTCTGACAATCCTGATGGATAATGCCATTAAGTACAGTCCCGAGGGTAGCGCGATACATGTGGCTAGTGAAGTGCAGGGTCGTTCACTCGTGCTAACAGTGAAAGATGAAGGCGTTGGTATGGATGAGGAATCAGTTAAAAATGCGTTTACGCGCTTCTACCGTGCTGAAGAATCACGAAGCACAGCAGGATATGGCCTCGGCCTCTCCATCGCTAAAAAGATAGCCGAAGCTCATCACGGCAAAATTGCCATCGAAAGCGTGCTTGGCAAGGGCTCTACCTTCACCGTAACGCTCCCAATCGAATCTATTTAGTCGCTTTTTTACGCTCAATAACACTGCTCGCAACGGCGGTAGCAATAAAGATAAGCCCGATTGAACCAGTGAACCATTCAGCTGGCTCAATGTGATAGAGCTTCACGAGCATAATAATACCAAGCACTAAAATCGCCCAGTGCGCACCGTGCTCGAGGTAGCGATAGTGGCTAAGGGTATTTGCGCGCGTCAGGTAGATGGTAAGTGATCGCACCCAAAGCGCACCAACACCGAGGCCGGCCATAATCAGCAGTACGTCAGTACTAATAGCAAATGCCCCGATCACACCATCAAGAGAGAATGACGCGTCTAGCACGTTAAGGTATAAGAATGACGCAAAGGCAGCGCCACCAGCAAGGTGTTTAGCATTTGATTGCTTACTACCAAAGTACTCGCCAAACAGTTCGAGCGCCATGTGTAGCACGATACCAATCGTAGATGACGCAAGTACAATAGACTTAAGCGATTCATCAACGGTAGCATAAAGTCCAAGTGCAACGAGGAGCATAATGAGGATTTTAAAGCTGCTGTAGGTGCCGAATTTAGAAAGCCAGCGTTCAATGTGACCAAGCCAGTGGATGTCTTTGTTGCGGTCGAGGAAGTAGCTCACACCAATCATAAGAAGGAATGATCCACCAAAGGCATTAATGATAGGCGCGGCAACGTGCAATGTTTCAGCATACTGGTGCGGCTCATTCAGCGCCATGTTCACCACATTTCCAAACGTATGACCAGATGAAATCATCACGATAACAATTGGTAGTACAAAGCGTACGATAAATACGGCAAAGATGATACCAACCGTCAAAAAGAGCTGCTGCCAGAATGGCGACATGCGGCCAAGGATCTTGCTGTTAATAACAGCGTTATCGAAGCTGAACGTAATCTCAAGAATTACCAAAATCAGGAAAATCCAGAGGTCGGCAAGTGGTGCCTGGAAGCCGATAAAGACCCCGACCATTAAAGAGATAATAAGTGATGGTAAGAAAATACGGAGACTGGCGTGTTGTTGCATATCTTTAAGTATAGCAAAGCTTAGGCTTACAGTATAAACTATAGTGAGATGATTACGTATTACCAACGCACCAGCGAAACGGCGGGCTTGACTGAGCAAGATCAGATTTCTTCTGGGAGTTGGGTACGATCTGAGCGACCGACTGCAAGTGATATCGAAACGCTGCACGAATTTGGTATCGATGCCGATCTGTTAACTGACGCCCTTGACCCCCACGAGGTGCCTCGTATCGAGCACGATGACGGCTGGACATACTTTATCACCCGCGTCCCAGATGTTGGCGATAATTTTAACGACTACACGACACCAATGATGTTTGCGCTCGGTAAAAGTCAGACAGTCACTGTGAGTCGCGATTCACTCGGCCGTCTATGGTTGCCGTTTGTCGAAAAAACAATGATCTCACCAGAGCAGCAGTCAAAACTTTTTTTGAGTATGGTGGAAATTATCTTCCAGTCATATCAGCAGCGGGTGACGATGATCAATCGCCAAATGCGCGCGCTTACTAGTAATATTCAAAGCCTGCGCCCAAGCGATATCTCGATGATTTCTGAGCATGAACGCAAGCTCAACGATTACCTTGATGCGCTTATCCCAACTAACACGGCGCTTGAAAAAACCCTCAACCCGCGTTTTAATCTTTTGCATCTGAGCGACGATGATCAAGACATGGTCGAAGACCTGTCTGTCGACATTGAGCAGGTGATTGCGCGCTGTAAATCGCTGCTCCGTACCATTACAAACGTACGCGATAGTTACCGCGCCGTAATGGACACACGCCTTAACGAAACAATGCGTGTGCTGACCGTGGTAACCTTATCACTAACGATTCCAACCATGATTTCTGGTGTATTCGGCATGAACGTCGAGCTCCCCGTGGGCCTACATAATGGCGCTATTTTCTGGATTGTGATCGTGGTAAGTCTAGTAGCTGCAGCGAGTGTGAGCGCATATTTCCTAAGGAAACGATAAATGCCGTTGAGTCTTAACGTTACCAACGAGTATTCACCTCGTGCCCGATCTCGCATAACCGTTATGACGGTCGTAGCAGTTTTGCTGGCTGCAAGTCTCGCGGTAATCGCTATTAAGCTCGGCAGGGAAGTGCAGGAGCGTGAAACGCTCGGCATGGATAAGCAAGTATTACTGGCAATTCACCAGCATGCCACACCACTTCTCGATTGGCTCGTAGTGCACACAACCAACATTGGGGGTCCACTCGTCACGGCTATAATCGCATTATGTATCGGCCTGTATCTTGCGTATAAGCGCGAAGCTGTGAGGTTCCTTATCATCGGTGGTAGTATGATAGGCTCCGCTGGACTCGCCTTCATTATTAAGTCCTTGATTGAACGCCCTCGGCCGCATCTTTGGCCTCATCTCCTCCCGGAATCTGGCTTCTCATTTATCAGTGGTCATGCCACGATGAGCATGACACTCGCCGCCGCAATAGTAGCGATTCTTTGGCGTACAAAATGGCGCTGGCCAGCAATTGTCGCGGGCGCGCTCTATGCGGGGTGGGTTGGATTCTCACGCCTCTATCTTGGGGTACACTATCCAACAGATATTCTTGGAGGCTGGGTTGTCGCCTCGGCGTGGGTGCTCGTTGTCACGCTGACGATTCGTCTTATTTTTGGTGACACAATCAAGATACCTTTCACAAAGAAAGCTTGACATACAAGTTATACAAGTATAACATATCACCTATGGGTTTTCAGCATAACGTAAAACTAGCGGGTACGGTGACGGTCGGTCCTAAGGGACAGGTGGTTATTCCGGCAGAAGTCCGCGAACAGATGCAATTTGGGCCCGGTGACAAGTTAGTCGCACTGTATATCAAGGATAAAAAATCAGTGCTCCTTATTACCGAAGATCAAGCTCAGGCATTTGTCACTCATATGGGTGAACAATTTACACAATTTAAAAAAGACCTTGAGGAAGGAAAAGAATAATAATGTTGCATCATTTCTCTTTGCGACAAAAGATTATTGTCATGGTTGCCGTGATGAGCAGCTTGCTGCTTGTTGCACTCGACCAGACAGTTATCGCTACCGCATTGACCGCAATTGTCGGTGAATTCAAGAGCTATTCAAGCCTTGGCTTTATCGTGACTGCATACATGCTTACAACAACGATTACCGTGCCACTCGCTGGTAAGCTGTCTGACATGTATGGCCGCCGTCCAATGCTTATTACCGGTGTAACCATCTTTACCGTTGGCTCACTACTATCAGGGCTCTCGCCATCAGTCGAATGGCTAATCGCATGGCGAGCACTACAAGGTATTGGTGGTGGTATTATCACCTCACAGGCCTTCACAATCGTTGGCGACCTCTTCACCCCGCGCGAGCGTGGTCGTTGGCAGGGTCTCATCGGTGCCGTGTTCGGTATGAGCTCGGTCATTGGCCCACTAGTTGGTGGCTGGCTAACCGACAAACAGCACATCTTCGGTCTCGTTACCGACTGGCGTTGGACCTTCTTTATCAACGTACCTGTTGGTATCGTTGCTGCCATCATCATTATGGCGAATCTTCCGAACATTAAACATGATGCAAAGCATTATCCAGACTACGCTGGCGCGGCGATTATGTCGATTGTTCTTGCCTCAGTGGTGCTTGCGGTGGACAACACGAAAGTAATCTTCAAGTTCCTTACCGATACTGGCGTAGAACTTGGTCTTATCCAGGCTGTACTTTGGTCAACCGTAATCTTAGGTACCGGCCTCTTCATCGCTGTCGAGCGCCGTGCAAAGCAACCAATCTTGCCACTTCGCTTCTTCAAGAAGCAAGTCTACGCAAAGCTTACCATTGTGACACTCCTCTTTGGCGCTGCATTTATGGGTTCAATCTTGTACCTCACGCAGTTTAACCAGCAGGTGTACGGTGCAACCGCATCACAAGCTGGCTACATGCTTCTACCAATGGTAGGCGGTATGATGGTGTCGTCAATTGGCACTGGTCAAATTGTGTCACGGCTTGGTCGTTACAAAGTATTTATCGTAACAGGTTTTACGCTTGCAACGCTCAGTATCTTAGCGCTACTTACGCTTGAACCTTCATCACCATACTGGCACGAAGCAGTAATCATGGGCTTTGCTGGTCTTGGTCTTGGTATGGCTATGCCAATCCTTAGCCTTGCTGTTCAGAACGAGTTTGAGCATCAGGATCTTGGTGCTGCGACATCAAGCGTACAGCTTTTCCGTGGTCTTGGTTCGACTATTGGTACAGCAATCTTCAGCGGTATGCTTACTGCGGGTGTGCTGAGCGCAATGGGTAAGCCAGCCGATATTCCATACATCCAGACGCTTCAAAAATCTCCACAATCAGCGCAAATGCTTGGTAGTGATATTGACGCGGACGTACTGTTGCAAATTAACACGCAGAAAGACACGATTGCTGATGGCGCAAACCAGGCATTTGATAAGATTCCTGCTCCTGCAGCTCGCGAAGAAGCGAAGGAGTCGTTCGCCGATCAGCAGAGTAAGTACAGCACTGAAGTGACTGATGCATTCACAAAGTCACTTCACCAAATCTTCATGCTTGGTGCAACACTGATGGCACTTTCACTCGTGATCGTATGCTTCGTAAAAGAGCGTCCACTGCGCGACAGTGTAAATATCACACCATCAGAGTAACAGGGGTGGTAGGGTAAGCGTACACGCCTATGCTTGCCCTAT
>DATIJR010000048.1:0-2964 GCA_035478455.1 Patescibacteria group bacterium
TTACCGCGCCTGATGGCTATGATGCGACCGCAGATGACGATGTACACGCATGTAGTGATGCGCAGCCAACTGTTGGAGTTACGCAGACTGGAAGTTCGTTGACTGTTACTGTCCATCAAGGTAAGTTTGCTATTCAGAATGTAGCACTCTCGCAGAATGGCAACACGGTTGCAAGCCATAGCGGAGGTGGGACATGGACACTTTCTGCAGGCGAATTAGCTGGCCTCAGTGATGGCACGGTTACCGCGACGGTGACTGACGAAGGCTACTATACCGCCACCAACACCGCCACTTATAGTTCATCACACTGAAGTGATGAAGGAGGCGGAAGGCGCCGTCACTAAAACAAATACCGCTCCTGTATGGGAGCGGTATTTTCTTGCTTATGCAATGAAATCTTTATTCGTCTTTTTGACTGTCGACAAGTTGCAAGAGCGAGTCTTCATGATTTACCCGCTTGCGAGCTGCATGGTATACAGCGCGTGGCTTTTGCTGGTTAGCAGGTTTCTGAACAGGCTGACTTTGCTGCTGCTTCTGGGTTTGCTGTGGCTGCGGCTTTTGCTGTTTCGGTTGCTGGGTCTGCTGTGACTGAGTATCTACATGCTTTGGCTTAGTACTTTCATTGTCATTCCTACGACTGCGGCCAGCTGATTTAGTCTTTGCCGCCACCATTGCTGGAGTTTCTGCCTTCTTTGGCGCCTGACGCTCAACACGGCGTGCAAACATCATTTTGCCTGCAGCAGTCTGGAGGCTACGTACCACTTCAACCTGCACTGTCTGACCAATGTATTTGTTAGACTGCTCGACCACGACCATTGTGCCATCGGATAGATAGCCAACGCCCTGGTGATTATCCTGCCCTTTTTGGCTAAGCTCAATCATCATTTGCTCACCTGGTAGGTGTTGCATGCGTAAGCTCTGGGCAAGTTCATTGATATTAAGCACTTTAATACCCTCAACGACAGCAACTTTGTTCAAATTGTAGTCAAGCGTACAGATTACTGCAGAGTGCTGCTTTGCAAGCGTAAGGAGGCGTTCGTCCACACCCTCAGCGGCACGGCTGCCATCTTGAAGAATTTCAACTTCTACACCATCCATACCTTGCAATGTCGATACGATATCTAGACCGTTTCGGGCGCGAGCTCGCTTATCTGCATCAGCTTGATCGGCGAGTAGCTGCAGCTCTCCGATTACACTGCGCGGCACAACAAGAGTGCCACCGATAAATCCCGTAGCTGCAAGGCTCGTGATGCGACCGTCCATGAGTACGGAGGTGTCGACCAAGATTGCTCGATCTTTTGCTTTAATAGATGTTTTTGGAAGCTTGGCAAGTAAATACGATACTTCGCCAAGAATAATAAGCGTTACCGCTAGCAACACTATATCTCGTGTTTCCATATTATTCCTTACTGACTATGCAAGATAGTCGATGAGTGCGGCACGAATATCGCGCACGCCATTGATAAATGAATTCTTTTTGCCAGTTTGCGCTGGCGCGATAGCCTGTGTGAAGCCCAATTTCTTAGCTTCGGCAACTCGCTTGTCTGCATGGACGACTGAGCGAATCTCGCCGCCTAGGCCTACTTCGCCGTAAACTACAAGACCGTCGTCTAGCTTGCGTCCAGCCGCTGCGCTTGCAATAGCCATAGCTACTGCTAGATCCGCCGCTGGATCGGCAAGTTTTAGACCTCCCACAACATTGATATAGATATCTTTATCAGATAAGTTCAGTTTGGTGCGCTTTTCTAGCACCGCAATGAGGAGGTTCAATCGATTTAAATCGAATCCGCTTGCCGTTCTCTTAGGATACCCGAAATTGCTCTGATTGACAAGTGCCTGAATTTCTACTAGAATAGGCCGATTTCCTTCGAGTGTTGCAAGCACTACTGAGCCGTCAGCATTTTGACGCTCTGCGAGAAGTGCTGCTGAGGGGTTTGAAACAATCTTCAAGCCATTTTCGTCCATTTCGAATATCGCCGCCTCGCTTGTTGAGCCGTAGCGGTTTTTTATCGCGCGCACCACCTTGAATCCACCATAGCGGTCGCCTTCAAATTGCAGCACAACATCAACAAGGTGTTCTAGGACTTTAGGCCCAGCTATTGAGCCCTCTTTAGTAACATGACCGACGAGAATTACGGCAGCGCCTGATTCTTTAGCGGCGCGAATAATGACATTTGAAGCATTGGTAATTTGGCTCACTGTACCTGGGGCACTAGTGATTTCATTAAGGCTGAGTGTTTGGATACTGTCAATAATTACCACTTTGTATACACCGCTACGAATTGTAGCAGTAATATCATCTGCACTTGTGCTTGACACGAATTGTAAGTCGTCGCTCGCAACCGCACCAAGACGTGTGGCGCGCAGCTTTACCTGGCTAGCGCTTTCTTCGCCACTCGCATATAGCACTGGCTGTTTTTCGGCGATCTTTGCCGCTACTTGTAGCAGTAGAGTTGATTTACCAATACCCGGCTGTCCTGCAAGTAGTAAAACGCCTCCCGGCAGTACCCCGCCGCCAAGTACTGTATCGAGATCGCTAAAGCCCGTAGACATACGTTGAATTGTTTCTTCGGCACTAATAGCGCGCATGGACTGTGGCGATAATATTTTGCCACTATGCGCCCCTCGAGCAACGGCTGAATTACCTGCCGCCTGAACCACTTGCTCGACTAAGCTGTTCCATTCACCACAATTCTCACATTTACCCGTCCATTTCGGGTAACTTGCGCCGCAGTGCTGACAGATGAATTGTGATTTTGCTTTCGCCATATTAGATACTGTCTGGCGCTTCAACGCCGTTAATGCTCTGGTTCAGTTGCTTCACACGCCCCGCAAGCTTATTGTATTCGGCCACGTCTGCATTATAGGTATCAATCTGCTGATTTAACGTGGTTTGGCGATCTTTCATTTGCTGGATGCGCTCTGAAAGCGCCTGGTGAGCAACGGTAAAGGCGTACTGCGAGG
>DATIJR010000049.1:0-3379 GCA_035478455.1 Patescibacteria group bacterium
CTACTTCGCTCGTGTTCCAGAAAAATAGGTATGGCGAAATGGTTGTGCCGAGCATTCCTACCATGAGGTACATCATTTCACGGTCGATATGGAAATCGGGTGTGAATGTATGAGCAAAAATTGCACCCCAGTCTTCGTGGACTAAAAATGCTGTGATTGGGTACGCGAATAGCACAATTGCGAGCCATTTGAGGAATTTTGCATACTGGCGGTATGGTACGAAGACTTGCAAAAGTACACATACTAATGCGAATAGAATTGAGAGTGATACGTACTCGGCATCTGGGAACAATAGCTGAGTAGTGGCGGCCATCGCGCCAAGGTCGGCACCGATATTCACAGTATTGGCAACTGCAGCGAGGAGCACTGCACTAAAGAGGAGCTTTTTGCCGTAATGTTTTTTGAGGATTGCGGCAAGGCCATCGCCTGTGACGGCGCCAATGCGCGCACATGATTCTTGCACTGCCAAGAGCAGTGGGAACATGATCGGGAACATCCATAGGAGGCGTAGCCCGTAGATTGCACCTGCCTGACTGTAGGTTGCGATACCACTTGGGTCGTCATCAGCGGCTCCCGTTACGACACCTGGCCCCAAAATACGAATAAAACGGTTAACGCGGTTGTATTTTTTGTGAGCATGGGCGATGTTTTGTTCGCGTACAAGGCCAGAATCTTTTTTCTTATGAGAGCCAACAAGGTCATTGAGCCATGTATATAAGTTGGACATAGGTTTCTCTGTTTACGATAATATGGGTCTATTGTATGGCATAAGCGTCATATAAGGCAATTGTTTAGTATACTGTAAAGATATGAAGCGAAACGTACAGCAACATGGGCAACACTTTTTGCGCGGCAGAGCATTTATTGCCGAGTTGATTGGGCATAGTAATGTGCGCAAGAATGATACCGTACTTGATATCGGTGCCGGGAGCGGCGCTATTGCGGGAGTGCTGGCGGGTCGCGCCAAGCACGTGATTGCGTATGAGCCTGAACCTGTTGCAAATGCGCTGCTTCGCAAGAACACTCAATACGATGACAATGTGACCGTGCTGAAGGAGGATTTTCTAAAGGCAGAATTACCTGAAGTGCCATATAAAGTATTTTCGAATATTCCCTTTCATCTAAGTTCTGAGATTGTGCGTAAGCTTACAACTGCTACGCGCCCGCCAAAGGCGGTTTATTTGATTGTGCAGAAACAATTCGCGCAGAAGTTAATTGCTACAGGCGACCATTTTCATGGTGCGCTTGGTATGGCAATTGCGCCATGGTGGGCGGTGCGTATTCGTCGACCGCTTCGTAAGACGGACTTCACTCCACCCCCTGCTGTCGATACAGTGCTGTTGGAACTTAAGCCTCACGAAACGCCTTTTCTTGATCGAGCTCAACAAGCTGCTTACGCAGATTTTGTGATGGAGTGTTATGCTGCGCCACGATTTTATGCTGCTGCAGGCGGTGACAAAAACAAGCGCCCATCGACACTTTCGCCTGCCGAGTGGGTACGCTTGTTTACGCGATTCAGCTCTAAAAAGAAGTAGCGAATAACGCTTTAGAAATTGTGTATTCAGCGAAGTAGTTGACATATCTTTGTAGGTGTATTAGGATGGTATTATGTTTAAAGGTTTAAAAATATGAGCAAACCAAATGATGTTATAGAACTATTTCATAAAGCTGAACCGTTGTTTGTCGCGCTTGGCGATTCTCATCGGCAGCAGATAGTGGTTCAGTTGTTGCAGACACACAAGTTAAGCGTCAATGCTATCACTGAGGCGACGCCTCTTTCCCGCCCTGCTGTTTCACATCACCTAAAGATTCTGGCGCAAGCAGGTCTCGTGAGTGTCGAAAGACGAGGTACCCAGCGGCTGTACTACTTATCTGATGAATCAATCGAGCAAGTTAATTTGCTCGAGGAGCTTGCGGGAGCTCTACGTGAATGTACTAATTGGCAAGAAAATAATCTATAGGAAACAAATAATGACAAATACTCAATTTCTCGCAAATGAAGATGGCAAACTTGCCTTCGATGATCAAGGTCAAGGACAGCTTGTACTTTGCCTGCCTGCCGGCGGCGATACTCGTGCGGAGTATCGATTCCTTACCCCTATTCTTGTGAATGCCGGCTATCGCGTGGTTACTATGGATATCCGTGGTCAGGGTGAAACCAGTGCTTACTGGAAGGATTATAGTTACGAAGCAATGGCTCGAGATGTCGAAGTATTGCTCGCGCATCTTAATGCTGGGCCTGCTATTATCATGGGTACTTCTAAGTCTGCCGGCGTAGCTGTGACGGTGGCTGTAAACAAGCCTGAGCTTGTATCGAAAGTCATCATGGCTGGGCCGTTCGCTCGTACAAAATCAAAGGTCGGATCTTTCCTGACGGCGCAAATTCTTCTTTCCCCTATTTGGGGTCTACGCCTATTTGCCGATTGGTATAACGACAAAATGTACCCAATTAAACCGAGTGACTATGCAGAACAGACGGCAAAAATGCGCGCAATGTTGCAAGAACCCGGGCGCCTACGTGCACTACGAGAAATGTTCACTGATTCTGGAGATCAACTTGATGCGAGACTCGCAAAATTAACGCAGCCAACCTTGATTGTGATGGGAGAAAAAGATCCTGATTTCCCGAGCCCCGTGAAAGAGGTGCAAGAATATGTTGCGCGCATGCCTTTGGCGAAGCCAGCGGTCTTTGTCGCACCGGGCGCAGGCCATCATCCTCAGGCTCAATTGCCTGCTGAAGTTGGAAAAGCTATTCTCGAATTCATAAAGTAGCTGATTCAGGTCTGGGTACACTAGGTGCCTGTATAGAGTTGATTTTCGCGTATGTAATCAAACATTGCGGGGTGTGGCAATTGCGACGGATCTATTTCATTTGCACGGAATTGTGATGATGTGATGTGCGCATTTTCGGTGATTATGTAGCTACGTGCGACTGCGACACCATATTGTGTTTCAAGCTGCGTAAAGATGGTCTCGAGCTCGTCTTGATTGTCGCCCGCACGAATACCAACGGCAAACGTTACGGCTTTTAGTAGTGTTTCTAAGCCATCCCAGCGATACGTAAATGTGCGTACTATATCCGAGCCTATGAGGAATGTAAGGTTGGCATTTGCAAAGTGCTTTTGTAGTTCGGGTAGTGTTTCGGCAACGGTGAATTGCTGCATGGGTAAGCTGAGAATCTGTAGCTGATTGTCGTTTTGAATTGATTGTTTTATTAGTTCTACTCTATGGTGGATGTCGGTGACGCGTTGCTTGCCGCGTGGTCGTTGCTCCGGTAAGAATATAACCGTATCAAGCGTAAGCTCGCGCGCTACTTCTTTTGCAAATGCAATATGTCCAACATGAATTGGGTCGAATGTGCCGGAGTATATGCCGATGG
>DATIJR010000050.1:0-14749 GCA_035478455.1 Patescibacteria group bacterium
AGTCACCGTAGCTACGCGCGCTCCCTTTACTCTCCTCACCTAGTTCCTGCAATACATAGGTCGGTTTTTTGTATCGCTCTAAAATCTTAGCCGCCACAATGCCAATAATTCCATGACTCCACTCTGCATGGCTCAGTACAAGCACTGGGTCTTTAGTATATTGCTCCGCCTGCTCAAGCGCTGCTTTATAAATAATATCTTGCGCTTTGCGCCTTGCGATGTTCAATTCATCAAGCTTTTGCGCAAGTTCAAGCGCAACCATGCCATCGGTTGCAAGCAGCATATCCTGCGCATATTTCGCAGTTTCAAGACGTCCCGCCGCATTCATACGTGGCCCCAAGCCGAACCCAAGTGTACGCGCGGTTAGCTGAGCCGGTTCAGCACCAGCAACCCCCATCAGCGCCTTAAGTCCCGGGCGTCGAGTCTTCGCAAGTACTTTTAGCCCCCAATACACATGCAGCCGATTTTCATCAATCAGAGTCACGACGTCACAAACCGTACCGAGCGCCACAAGGTCAAGCAACCATTTCTCTTGCCCAACTTCAAGCCCATCGAGCTGTGTCTGCAAAGCCTGCACCAATTTAAACGCCACGCCAACACCAGGCAAATCAAGAAACGGATACAGCGGCTCACCGTCTGCCTGCTCAATAAGACGTAGCTTCTCATATCGCTCTGGGTAATCTTGCAGAAGTCGCTTCGGGTTAATCACCGCGACTGCAGGTGGCTGCACCGGCGCAACATTATGATGATCCGTCACAATCACATCAACACCCAATTCTTTGGCTCGCACAATCGGCCCCTCGCTCAAACTACCACAGTCCACCGTCACAATAAGCGTTGCACCTGCCGCCGCGATTTCTTCTACGGCTTGTTCAGTCATGCCATAACCTTCTCGAAAACGATTCGGGATAAATGCATCAACAAAGCGAAATCCAAAGCTACTAAAGGCGTCAAGCAGCACGGTTGTTGCTGTTAATCCATCAATATCATAGTCACCATAAATCGTGATATGCTCTTGTCGTTCACGAGCCTCTACAAGGCGCGAAACCGCTGCCGCCATATCGGGTAGCAAAAAAGGATCATGCCGAACTTCATAATTAGGCTCAAAAAATAACTTCGCCGCCTCGTTATCGAGACCGCGAGCCTTTAAAATCTGTTCAAAAATTGTCATTATGACTGAATATCGGTTGTTGTACGACGTGGACGACTCGCACTCGACTGTTGCTGTGACTTAATCACAATGCTTTGAAGTTCTTTGAAAATCGGGAACTGCTTGTTGGTTGAGTAAATCTTGGTGTTACCCTGTTTTTCGCCCAGCAAAAAACCAACTTTTTCAAGCCGCTTCAGCTCCCGCTGAATGTTACCTGGGTCTTCCTTAATAAGCTTAGCAAGGCCACGAACATGAGTATGAAAATCAGGATACTTGGCGTAGACAACAACGATTTTACGTCGCACTCTTGATGTGATAAAAACGTCTAACACTGTGACCTTTCAGTTCATTCCCTTACTATTGTTGCTTTTTATTCTACATTCTTGCAGGCGTCTTTGCAAGCCTCGAAGAGTGTAAATTTACTGCCAATTGAGGATATTTTCGTTGATTTTAGCAATAATTTCTTCGTGCGATGGGACGGTATTATCTTCATAATAATGATCGACACCCATGAAGTTTTCCTTAACATCAAGGATATGCACCTCATCCGCGCTCACATGCAACTGGTCGACAACTGGGATAGTCGCAAGTGGCGACACTACTACTAACTTACTAATACGAATTGGCTTCAAGAAATCAATTGCCACATTAATCATCGCACCGTCTGCAAGTCCGTCTGACACTAAAATCACGACACGCTCACGAAGCATGTCAGAAGTAATCAAACCACCATCGCCGAGCAAACGGTTAATACGACTGAAAGCCTGACGCTTCTGATCATCAAGATACCCATGGAATTCACTTGTATACTCTTCGATTTCACCAGTAGAAAACTCGTTATTGTAGGTGAAATTACCGCTTTGGGATACCGCACCAAACATCGTGCTCTCGCCCGGAACCTCAATTCCCTCAGTAACAAGCATCGTTAAAATACAATGTAGTTGTGCCGCGATTTCTTCGCCCACTAATACACCCCCATCACTAAGAGCAACAACTGCGCAGTTCTCGTATCGATACTTATCTAGTAGCTGTTCGGCAATTAGTTGGCCCGCTTGGGCTCGACTCTCAAAATACATATGCCTATACTACCAGTGTTCCGCAGTTATCTGCAAGCTGTTATATGCGTCTCACGGTATAATAGGAAGTAATGAGGTACTACGAGGTTGCTCCAACAAAGATCGTTCGCGCCAATGCGAGCACTTTTACCTATGCAAATGACACGCCCGTTACAATTGGCGCTTTCGTAATGATCCCCGTGGGCAAACAAACGTTGCTTGGAGTCGTCATAAAAGGAGTAGCACGTCCCGATTACCCAACAAAAGAAATCTCCGAGTTGCTAGATATCCCACCTCTACCTTTGCAGTTAACGCATACCGCCGAGTGGATGAGTGATTATTATCACTCGCACCTCGCTACAGTCTTCCAAACAATATTGCCTCGTGGGTTAACGAAGAGCCGCAGATCAAAACAGAGGCCAAGTCTCGTACACGAGCGAGATCGAACACATTTTTTACTCAACAAACAACAGCAGGCAGCGCTTGATACATTACGCAAAACCGATTCCGGAACAGCCCTGCTCCACGGCGTGACAGGCAGCGGTAAGACTACTGTATACATTGAATATGCCAAGCAAATGCTTGTCCAAAATAAATCCGTCGTTGTACTTGTCCCCGAGATTGCACTCACATCCCAACTTGTCGCAGAATTCCAGCAGCACTTCACCGATGTCGTTCTCGCCCACTCTAAGCAAACCGAGGCCGAACGCCATACAGCTTGGCTTGCCGTCGCGAATGCCACAACACCCCAAGTAATCATCGGGCCGCGTTCCGCGCTCTTTCTGCCACTAAAATCTATCGGGGCAATCATCATTGATGAAGCTCACGAGCCAAGCTATAAACAAGATCAATCACCTCGTTACTCAGCACTTCGGGTTGCGGGTGTACTCGCAAAGCTTCATGAGGGCATCGTTATTCAAGGCACCGCGACTCCACTTGTAAGCGAGTATTTCCTAGCAAAAGAAAATAACCGCCCGATAATAGAGCTGCCTGAGCGTGCTCGTACTGACGCAGTAGCACCTGAAATTACGCTCGTTGATATGACGAAGCGCAACTCCTTTGTAAGACATCGATTCTTGTCCGACGAGTTGTTATCTAAGATGCAAGCAAGTCTCGATTCAGGCGAGCAGATCCTCATCTTCCATAATCGTCGAGGTAGCGCCAGTACAACACTTTGCGAAAACTGTGGGTGGTCAGCGGCCTGCCCACGCTGTTTCATACCACTCACCCTCCACAGCGACGCGCACGAACTCCGCTGCCACATATGCGCATATACCGAAAAGGTTCCGACGTCATGCCCAGTTTGCCATGAGACTGACATTATCCATAAAGGCATCGGCACTAAGCTCGTTGAGTCTGAAATCCGTCGCCTCTTTCCGCATAAAAAGATTATGCGCTTCGATGGCGACACCGCTTCCACCGAAACAATCGAGCACCAGTACCAAGCACTCTACAGTGGTGAAGCAGAGATTATTATTGGTACTCAGGTCGTTGCCAAAGGTCTCGACTTGCCGAAACTAAGTACCGTTGGCGTCATCCAAGCAGATGCTGGCCTTAGTCTTCCGGATTTCTCATCAAGCGAACGAACATTTCAATTACTCGCCCAAGTCATCGGTCGCGTTGGCCGATCTTCGCGTCCAACCAACGTAATCATTCAAAGCTATCAGCCGAGTAATCCGGCCGTACAATACGGCATCGAGCAAAACTACGACGCTTTCTACAAAGAGACGCTCGCAACCCGTAAGCGAAGTAACTTTCCGCCCTTCACCCACCTACTCAAGCTGACCTGTACCTACAAAACAGAGGCAGCAGCAATCCGTAACAGTAAGGCACTTGCAACTCTCATTCGTACACAGCACTCTGAAGTTTCAGTACTCGGCCCTACCCCGGCGTTCTACGAACGCCAGCGCGACACATACCGTTGGCAAATAACTGTTAAGTCAGCAAAACGAGCGCAGCTCCTTGCGATTATTGGCGAAGTTCCTAGCCAATACTGGCAATACGATATCGACCCCATGAACTTACTCTAATCTACCCCTGTTTTTATATCCGTTTTTCGTATATAATTAAGGCAATGAAAAAAGAATCTATCATCATCTTACCTAACCCGCACCTACGGCAAAAATCAACACGGGTGCACGTAATTACGGATGACATTCGTAAAACTATCGACGACATGACCAGCGCAAGCCTCGACTGGGAAGACTCTCGTCCTCACGAAATCAGCGCAGCACTTGCCGCTGTACAAATCAACAAGCTCGAGCGCATCGTTATCGTTCGCAGCGACTTCGACGATAAGACAGTTCGCGAATTTATTCCCCTCATCAACCCTGAAATCGTAAAGGGCGAAGGCCCGATGATTGCAGATTATGAAGGCTGTCTTAGTGTTGATGGATTCTACGGCAAAGTTCCCCGCTATAGCAAAGTCCGCATCAAAGCCATGGATATAAACGGCAATGAAGTTCGTATCAAAGCCGAAGGATTCCTTGCGCGCGTACTACAGCACGAAATCGACCACACGAACGGTATCGTGTTCGTCGACCACATCCGCGATCAGCACGACGCGTTCTATACACTTAACGCTAAAGGCGAGCTCGACCCGCTCGACTACGACACCCATGTCAAAGACAACCACAAACTCTGGGACTAGTCAGTCAATCGTCTTTTTTGGCACCGAAGAGCATAGCTTAATTGCCCTTCGCGGCCTCATCGAAGCAGGCGTACCCGTTGCTGTCGTGGTGACAAAACCGGATGCTGCAAAGGGTCGCGGCAAAAAGCTTACCGCACCAGCGGTAAAGGCATACGCCGAAACCCACAATATTCCCGTCTGGCAACCGACTCAACTCAAAGACATCACAAAAGACATTCAAAAACTAGATAACCCTGTCGGTATTCTGGTGAGTTACGGTAAAATTATCCCTAAAAAGACACTCGAGCTTTTCATGCCTGGCATTATCAATGTACACCCCTCATTGCTGCCAAAATATCGTGGCCCATCCCCAATCGAGTCAGCAATTGTTAATCGCGACAACAAAACCGGTGTTACTATTATGCGTCTTGTAAGTGCAATGGACGCCGGCCCAATCTACCTACAAGTACCTTACGCACTCGACTTTACCGAGACCAAGCCAGAGCTATACGACACCCTATTCACACTCGGTACCAATTTACTCGTTAGTAAGCTCCCTGCTATTCTTTCAGGCGAACTACAGCCGATACCTCAGGATGACAATGATGCATCGTATTGCGCGCTTCTTTCCAAAGAAGATGGCGACCTCGACCTTACAGTACTCACCCCCGGTGAAGCCGAAGCTCGTGTAAGGGGCTACCTTGGCTACCCACGCACGCGCGTTACTGTTGGCGAACATACCATCATTGTCACAAAAGCCCACGGTGTCATGACACAAAAAACACCGCTCGACCTTGTATGTGCGAACGGTGCATTTTTATCTATTGATGAGCTCATTGCGCCAAGCGGCAAAACAATGAATGCTGCTGACTTTCTCCGTGGCTACCCGCTTTAAACGTTACCAAGAATCGCGTCGCGATTGGCAATAATCTCAGCTTTTAGCTCACTCATCGTGCGCGATACAACGTCCTTGTAGTCAGGGCGGTTCAAGCTAAGCCATTTAAGCGATGCGTACTCAGCTAGTACCGCGTTCTGTGGGATATTAGCTGGCGCGCTCGATTTGAGCTGCTGATAAATAGAGTCTTGCTCATACGCAGGGGCATTTGCCGTAAGCCACGCATTAATCACATCCTCCTTACGGTCAAGAAAGCTCTCGAACTCCTGAAGTTGAGCATCACTCAAACCTTCAGACAGCAGAGTGCCAACCCGCAGTTCAAGCTGCTCCCTAAAGTGCCCAAGAAAAAGCTTCTTTTGATCTTCCGGCAAACCGCCCAGGCCTACCTCTTGTAGAAAATTATCGTCTAGCTGGAACATACTCTATACTTCCTCAGATATTACACCAATGATTACACCTTAAGTATAGCACAGAGCCTACAGGCTCGAACCCCACAGTGCGTGCAAACGCGCAGGAGTCAGCTCTTCATTAAAGCGTCCCACCGCCCACTCACGCATTTCCGGTGAAAGATTATTCACTCCCCACGCATACTCCCAACGAGGTGCAGCAATCTGCTCCGCAACAGCATCCTCAGAGAAGTACATTTCACCAAAATCACCGATAACCATATTACCGGAATCATTAAGCCCTGCATTTACCTGAAAATTAAACGTTGCCTCACTACAGCCATATCTCCACAGCTGCATTTGCGCCTTAATATACTTGTCAATGTATTCCTTTTGAGCTTCTTCAGGCATCTCATTAAGTTCACTCCTCGGAATAGTTACCCAATCCTGCTCATACGCTCCGCTCTGACCCAACTGTCCGTTAAAGACGGGGTTCCCGAATAGTTCACGAGCAGGCTCAAATCGTTCACATAGTTTTTCGACATAAAGAGCGCCCTCCTCGCGTCGCCGGATCACTTCTTCAAGAGGAGTGTCTGCAAAATCGTGCCCCTGACGAGTAAGCTCTTTGCGAGCACTCGCAGGACTGTGAGCAACCTTTAGAACGCGCTTATTGGGTAGTACGTATACGACATATTGACCACCCACACCAGCGCGACCTTCTATGTCATTCTCGCCCTTCATCTCGGTACGTAAATATGCGGCCTTACCGTCAAGCCACTGAGCCTCTGAATTTGATGCCGCATCAAGTGCTTCCCAAACAGGCTCATTAGGATCTACGCTCGAATCGGCTTTCTCAGCCGCTTTCATCCCTTGCTCGTACGCCCAAGAATTCCCCTCAGTTGCGACCTGAAGTCCAGCCGCTAAAGCCTCCGGGTTATGCACCACCCGAACCTTGGCTTTGGTTTTCATCGTCACTTTCTTTGCCTTCTTGCTGGCCAATTGTCTGATCAATCTCAAATAGAAGATTGAGGGACTCCTGAAGTCTATCGTCATCTGCCGGTATCTTAGCGATAAGATCATAAGCAGCTGTGAATAGCTCCGGGTTACTATCACCACCCTTTATCATCTCCATTATCACCTGCAATCGCTCTTGTGGATCACCTTGTCCTGCAAGTGCAAGTTGCTTTGTGTCTGTGATGATTCGATTTCGTAAGTCGAGTAGCTCATTAGTGTCTGCCATAATATCCCCTTTATTTTTATGTTATCGTGTTGTCATTGGCTGAACAAGTGCTGGTGATGTACTTACAGACTGTCGGCCATTCGGGCTTTGCACGCCGTAAAGAACACGACGTAATTTATCGCCATAATGGCCCTTTGTTCCGTCAGTTTCTTTCGAAATGCGCTCTTTAATATACTGCTTACCGGCCGCTGTAAATCTAAATCGTACATTCCTACCTCTGCCATTCACAGTATACGCACCAGGTACACCGCTGAAGAATAAAGCTAGCATACGACGAGAATCATCGACACCATTCCATCTAAGCTCACTGGTAATAGTCGCCTCAATCGCCTCGAACTCACGCACCCAGTTACCTGCAATTTCGCTACGACCATCAGGCGTAACAGCTTTACCGGCAAGACGTTCTCGATAGCCACCTTCTCCGTCGACGAAATCACCACTCCAGGCATCAGAGTATGGACGGCCCTCAAGATGATATGGAATCAAACGCGCGGGATTCGTGTCAACCGTAGCGCCAGCAACATGAGCTGCCATCTTATACTTATTCTCAGCTGACATTGCAGATCGAGGAATTACTCCAATACCGAATCGAGCAGTTCTAATCCGGCGGCCAATCGCTCCGTCATCAGATCCTGCGCCTGTCCATTCCATATCACCGAGCCCGCCCACTGCGGCAAGCGTAGAAGCTTTAATTGCAAAATTCGCGCCGCCCGTTGCTGGTAAACCGCGAGACGAAAGCAAAATCGACAAGCCCGCTGCAAAGTTTGAAGCAATTGCAAAGCCTGGATATTTCTTCGCCCATTTCACACCAAATCGTGTCACACCCTTGAATACATCTATCGATTCGTTCTTAGGATCATGAAGTGCCTGCTGGTAACTACCGAGGTAATTATGCGACAAGCCCTCCGGGTCGGCATCGTTACGAATAATCAAAACTTCGTGATCTGCATTCATCGCACCCGACTGCATACGACGCTGTACCGCAAGAAGTGCAGCATTAGCGAGATCAGCAGCAACATAACCAATCACACCGCCCGTCTTATTAACTTCCTCTGCATTATACTCATTCTCGCAAACAGCAATCTTAAGACCCGGGAAGTCATTTCGAGCACGCTGAATTTCCTGGCGAGCCTTTTCAATTTTCTTCCTACGCTCCGGATCAGCCATTGCGGTGTTTAGC
The DNA here is from genome assembly GCA_035478455.1 of Patescibacteria group bacterium. Taxonomy (GTDB): domain Bacteria; phylum Patescibacteriota; class Saccharimonadia; order Saccharimonadales; family Saccharimonadaceae; genus Saccharimonas. The sequence goes on from DATIJR010000050.1 coordinate 8,536, forward strand.
CAGTTCAGATTAAGCAGCACAAGCGACTTGCCAAGTGACTCATCATTTTGCTGACCATACAATGACAATGTTTCATAAATAGTATCAGCTTCTTGGGCAGCCGCAACAGGGACGGTTACAATCGCTTCAACGTTACCACTCATCTCGCGAAGCTCATCCGAATTTTGGATTGCCTGATCAAGTTTAGCAATATAATCAGCGCCATGACGCGCCTCAAGCTGGCTCGTAAACCAATCAAGCTCTTCTTTTGCTTGCAATTTCGCTTCTGGATCAGTCTTCAATCGAGGTGAACGTTCTTTCGCAAAACGAGCAATTTCCTCTTCCGACCCGACACCATCCATGTCGTATCCATAGCCATAATTGTTGTAAGCATTTTCAGCACGATTCTGGGCAAGTCGCTCCAGTGGACGGCGCGGAACAAATCCAGGCATGCCAAATCCCTCGATCGTGCGGCCCTGTACAGCATGTTCGATTGCCGGTGGCGTAAGCTTCACATGAGGAACATATGTTTGGGTTGGCTTAGGGAATGTATCCGGAATTTTAGTAAGTGAGTCATTACCTACTTCCGTAGCAAGTGGTGCAATATGTGTCACACCATCCGTTACACCTCGAACCTCGACAACCTCTGCATATGCACCATTGAATTGAACTTGTCCGCTCTTATCAACTGAGAAGAATTTAGACGAAGGGTTGTCCTTAGGAATATCAATTGTACCATCCGACTTAACATCCACGAAATACACCTGAGACTGTGTGTCGCGCGATGCCGACACGGCCAACTTGAGCTTGCCATCGTGCGCTGCCTGCGACCATGCGACATTATTAGTATCATGAGAAGAGCCACCCCCAGTCATCTGCGCGACACTCATCTGCACATTACCGTTCTCGCCCACACCCTTGCCATCTTTACCACCCCACCAGAGCTTCCGCTCGTTCGCGTCAGGCCTCTCAGTATTATTGTCGTAGTGGAAATCACGAGTTACGTGCTTTGTATCGCCCGAGTGTAGCGTGTTGTACTGCTTAGGTGTCATATCCTGCGTAACAGGAGTCTCACCTTTTACCATAGCACCCGTATCTGCGACACTAATATTATGACTCTTAAGTAGCTCAAGGCTCTGCGGACTCAACGAGCCATCTTTCTCTAAAGTAAGCCCTTCGACTGGAGCAAAGCCTTTCGGCCCCTCAACAGTAATCGTCCCATTCGAAGTAGTAACTGCGTGATAATCCGATGGCAGTTCAAGCGCATTTTGGTGACTACCCATCGCATATGAATCATAGGTTGTTGAAGGTGTAATATGCTCTGTATGAGCACTTGACCCGTTAAACATACCCTCAAGAAGTGTCTGTCTGCCATTTTCAGATGGTGAATCTCCATGAACAATATGCTCTGCCAGGCCATCGTAGCTTGGGCTTACAAATGCCAGAGCTTCCTGAGCGCCTAATCCAATAACAAGACTTGTACCAAACCCCACAGCACCCGCAATAACAACACGGCGCGCTCGCAGCTTACGAAATGCCTTATCCTTGGCGTCAATGTCAGTGTCGAGCTCAACGACTGCATTCGTATAGCCACGCAAGGCTTCATCGATAGGCTGACTATCAGTAATATTGAATTGCGTACGGAAAGCATCGGGCAAATCGCCCATATGACTTGCGAGACGCACCTTCGCAAGTGCGCGCGCCTCATCTAATTGCCGACGCTCTTGTGGCATATCTACTACACTTGAGTAAGAAACAAGATCAATTTTACGCTTGTCCGACATGCGTATACGCGCTTCAATGCTAGCAATCGCCTCATATGCGCTCTGTACAGCCTCCGGAGCCAGGGCTTCACCTTCACCAAGTAGTGACTCAAGCTGAATCGTAAGGCTTTGCGCATCCTCCGTTTCATAACGAGTATCTTCAAGTGCATCACGTCGTTTGCCAGTATCGTAACGCTTACCTTGTGCCATTTCACGGGCATGTAGCGTGCGCTCCTCTTTGACGCGTTTACCCTCACGCATCGCAGCAAAAGCACCGCCCAGCACACCCGGCGCAACAGTAACTCCGGCAGCGTGAAGCAAGGTACCGCGACCAAAGCGAGCAATACCGAGCGCAACCGCTGCAGCAGTTCCAATCGTTTCAGGGCCAACAATTCCGCCCAGACCGCGCCCAGACCGTTGCAACCGATCAATGAGTTTTTCCGATTTGCTTAGATTGCTTTCCGTTCGAGCATTCGTTCGAGCCTCGGCATTGTACAGCTTCATACCCTCAAGCATGCGATTAATACTGTCTTCGTTATCGGCAATTGCCTTTACTTGCTCGGCAATTGCAAGCAAGTTATCAAGACGCACCTTACCTTCACCGATAAGATTCATATTGCCATCCTTAGCGAGCTGCTCGAGTGCTCGACCCTGTTCAGCCTTCAACGCTTCAGGGTCAGTAATTTCTCCGCTTGCGTAGCGACGAATGAGATCCTTCATTGCGAGAGCAAATTCAGAATCGCCCTCAATCTTCTCGCGACGCTCATCAGCTTCACTGTGAATCGACTCATCATATTCAGATTGGAAACGTTCAATTGTCGCCACCTGCGCCCTTGTACGAGCCTCTGTGTCACTCGACTCTAATGCAAGTACGTCGTTCTCTTGTTCAATTTGTGCGAGCGCCTCACGCTTATACTTCTCAAGATAATATGCACCAGCGATACCATTCTCGCCTTTCCACATATTCCTGAAGAACCGCTTCACCTTACCCTTCAAGTTATCGCCACCCTCGGCAAGCTCATTACGACGGCGCGCTTCCGCGGCATCACGGGCTGCACTAATCGCATCGTGAGTCTCGTCAATGAATGTCAACACAAGTGGACCTTGCGCCTCAGGAGTGGTTGACGAAGTATCGTGACTCGTAATCGAAGGTTCGGTGTCAGCTACAGCAGCAGGAGTATCATCGGGACTTGCAGGGGAGGTATCAGGTGTACCGCGGCCGCTTAAGCCACTGCGAATCTGATCAGCATTTGCAGCAATCGCATGTAGCTGCGACGCAGAGACGTGCCTGCCTGCAACATTCTCTCCGTTCGCCGTTGCGCCCGTGCCGTACAACACTTGGTCGGAATCGTTTACAACTAATTGACCGTCAAGTAAGTCGGAGACTTGGTCGGCAAGCTCTCGATTAGAGATACGTTCGTGTGAAGTATCAAGAAATGTCAGTGCAGCGCGCGCATCAGCAACAAGCGTATTAATATCCTCATCGGACATATCTTTAACACTAGTCTCGCCTAGTAAGTCATTGAGTGCCTTGCGTATTTCATCAGGAGTACCCTTACCCTCTGCCGCATCAACAATCGCTCGTGCTTCCTCTGCCCGTGTTGATCCGTGTCGCAGCTCAAGGGTGTCCTTTGCCGTCAAAGCAATCGTGCGCAGTGCGAGATTATCAGTCTCGCCTCCGCTAAAATCAAACAAACCACTACCATCCATAGCGGCGCGAAGATCAGCAACGGGTGTTTCAGAAGTTCTGACCGTATCCCAAGTGGTAGCAACCATTGCAAGTTGCTCATCGGTCATCATGCTTGCACGGAGACGGTCTGGGGACCTATCACCTACCGCAGGATCAAAGTTATGAGGATTATCAGGCGTGTCGCTCATCATCATTGCCCATTCGTATCACCTGGTCCCAGATATAAGTCGCGGAAACGTAACATTGTTTCTGTAGTAATACGCTGTACATCAACACCGCTAGTAGCAATATACTGCTGGATTTCCGCTTCAGAAGCCTCGCGGTCGAGTAGCTCGTTGAGACCATCAACTTTATCATCAGGCAGAGCCTCAACGACAGCTTGATCAATCTGATCCATAAGCCGTGAACGCAAATCAGACTCAAGTTGAGTCTTTACTTCGTCACTAACCTGCTGATTCCACGCTTTTGCGCTCAGCATTTCCTTAATGAATGTCGTAAACGGATCATTCACAGCGTTTTCCCCTTCTGTTTGCTTTTTAATGGCGCCCTCAAGCGTTACCTAAAAACAGCATACCATAACCGGTATGCTGTCACAAGCTATAACTATTGAATTTTAGTTAAGTGTTCGCTTAACGAGAGCTCGCGTAAAGAATTCAATTACATCGCCCTCTTCTACAACAAGCTTCTTGTTCGTCTTAAGGCTGAGTCCACACATTTCGCCTTCAAATACTTCCTTAGCTTCCTGTTGCTGTCGCTGAACACTTGTTACTTCAACTTCAGCGACTTGCTCATCGCCACGCTTGATGCGTGCAATAACATTTGCAACCGCCTTACCCTTTGTCACTTCACCGCCACAGATGATTTCATCACGAGTCGTACGGAAGATACCCTTCACTTTAAGTGTGCCAATCTCAGTTTCGACTACCTCTGGCGCAAGCATTTGCTCCATGCTCTGGCGCGCATCATCAAGAAGTTCATAAATCACACGGTAAAGACGCACTTGTACCTTATCGCGCATTGCAAGACGCTTCACCGCTGGCGGAAGATCGATGTTAAAACCATAGATAATCGCGTTTGAACTTTCAGCAAGACGAACATCACTTTCGCTCACGCCACCAACACCGCTACCAATAATGCGAAGAGCAATCTGCCCCTTCGTATCAACGAGTCGCAAGCTGTCCATGACTGAAGTCAATGAACCCTGTACGTCAGCCTTCACGATAACGTTCATGTCTTGGACATCATGTTTCTGTGTCATCATCTTCAAAAGATCAGCACCTGTCACATTCGTACTAGCCGCGTTACGCTCAGCTTCAAGACGAGCACGCTCAACCATCAAGCGAGCTTCTTTTTCACTCTTTACAATCGTAAATACATCGCCAAACTGCGGCAACTCTTTAAATCCAGTCACCGTTGCAGGTGTTGAGGGGCCAGCGGCCTTTAATACCTTACCAGCAAAGTCTATGAGCGTACGCACCTTGCCATAAGCAGTGCCCGCAACAAGAAAATGGCCCGGCTTAAGGTAGCCCTGTTCAATAAGAAGATTGACTACTGATCCTTTACCTTTTTCCATGTGCGCCTCAATCACAAGACCCTCAGCAGGTACGTCAACGTCCGCTTTAAGCTCTTCCATGTCGGCAACGAGCAAAACGGTATCAAGAAGTTTATCGACGTTTTCGTTCTGCTTCGCGCTAATAGGTACCATAATTGTGTCACCGCCCCACTCTTCAGGGTTAAGCTGGTGCTCGGTTGCAAGCTGCGCCATAACACGCTCCGGATTAGCACCCTCTTTATCCATCTTGTTGATAGCAATCACAATGCGCGCATTTGCGCTACGAGCAAAACGAATCGCTTCAACTGTCTGTGGCATCACGCCATCATCTGCAGCAACAACGATTACAACAACGTCAGTAAGTGCTGCGCCGTGTTGGCGAAGTGCTGCAAACGCTTCATGCCCAGGAGTATCGAGCAAAGTAATTGTTCGGCCATTGTGCGCCGCCTGATACGCGCTAATGTGTTGGGTAATACCACCCGCTTCACCAGTCACGGTTTTGGTACCTAAAATAGTATCAAGCAATGTGGTTTTACCATGGTCAACGTGACCCATTACGGCAACAATCGGTGGGCGCTCAATAGCCTTGTCTGATGGCGCGTGTAAGCGCTGCGCAGTAGTTGGCTGCTCATTCTCTTTACGCTTCAGCTCGGCCTCAAGGCCAAGCTCTTCAACAATAAACTGCGCGGTCTCAAAGTCGATACGCTGATTAATCGTTGCAACGATACCATTCTTAAACAATTCTCCGACAAGCTGCGTAACAGGCAGGTTAAGGGTTTCAGCGAGTTCGCCTACCGTTACTGAGTCGGCGATAACCAAAATTTTCTTCTCCTGGCTGCTCATCTGTATATCCTTCCTGCCGGCAGCTTGCCGGATCAATTATCCACGAATAGTCATGGGTTTTATTTTTTAGCTTTTTTGTCCGTAAGACTAAGGCTAATCTTACGGCTATCCTTGTCGATATCAAGGATTACGAACTCTTTACGTTCGTTCAGGGTAAATACCTTCTCAGGATCAACGTCGTTGCCGTTGCCAAGCTCACTCACGTGAACAAGCGCTCCAACAGCTGGCCTGATTTTTACGAATGCGCCAAAAGGTGTGATGCGAGTCACAGTGCCTTCAACTTTGTCGCCCTTATTGAACTTCTCAACTTCATCAAGCCATGGGTCCTTAGTAAGCTGCTTCATGCTAAGACTAAGGCGTTCTTTGTCGATTGAGATGATCTTAGTT